>NZ_JACKZS010000325.1 GCF_014222285.1 Nostoc sp. UCD121 | reverse complement strand
GTACAAGCAAGCTATATGTAGCGTTTCTTAAAGTAAAAGGACTTAGGGGATTCTGAACTTCTTAATAAAAAGATAAATTTCAAATCTCACATAATAGGGTAATGTATTAATTCTCAATATTACCCAAGAGGGTAATATCATCTGAGACAGTTCATCTTCTATAATTATGCCAAATAGAATTCATCAAAATCAAGAGGCTTCTGTGTAAATATTAGTACCCCAACATTGCTGTTTAATTTCAGGAATTCGGATATGCCTTCTTTCACCCTTCGACTTTCAAAGCTGACTAAAAATGTGCAGTTGCGCCACATTCTTGTAGTGCCGTTTGTACTGCAAATTTCTCTAGCCGTAGGGCTAACTGGGTGGCTATCAATACATAATGGGCAACGAGCAGTCAATGAAGTTGCAATCCAACTCCGAAATGAAATCACGGCTCGAATCCAGCAGTACCTAAAGGTATATGTTGAAACGCCTCATAAAATCAATCAGCTAAACGCTAATGCGATTAAACTGGGTGAACTTAATATCCAAAAATTATTAACATTAGAACAACACCTTTGGTATCAACTGAAGACCTTTGACACAGTGACAGCAGTTTACGTTGGGTCAGAATATAGTGAACACGTTGCGGTTCAAAGGGCGGATGATGGTCAGTTTGAGGTGAAACTTTCAGGTAAGTCCACTGGGAATGAAATTAGGATTTATGCCGCAGACCAACCAGGACATTACACTCAACTTTTAAGATCCAAGCCTAATTACGATCCTCGGACTCGTCCGTGGTATCAATCGGCAGTTAAGTCTAAGACAGCTAGCTGGGGTGGAATTTATAAACTGTTTGCCACACCCAAATATGTGCTAAATGCCAGCTTGCCAATCTATGATGATGGCGGCAATCTGCTTGGCGTTGCTGCTGTCGATTTTTCACTGACTGGGATTAGTCAATATCTGCGGACTCTCAAAATCGGGCGAACGGGCGAAACTTTCATCCTAGAACGCCAAACAGGATTACTGGTTGGGAGTTCTGCCACTCAACAACCCTACATAATTCCAAATCCGACAGCCCCAATCATAGATCAGAATCCAGATCGAGTTAAGGCGATCGCAAGTAGTGATATTTTGACGCAACGCACTACTGAATTTTTGCAGCAACGTTTTGTAGACTTAACCCAGATTACCGAAAAACAACAACTAGATTTTGACATTGAAGGTCAACGGCAATTTTTACAAGTTGTACCGATGAAGCAGCAGGGATTGGACTGGCTAATCGTCGTAGTTGTCCCAGAACGGGATTTCATGGATCAAATTAATGCTAATACTCGTTCAACAATTTTACTTTGCCTGGTTGCGTTTGCACTTGCAACTGGATTGGGCATTCTTACCGCTCACTGGATTACACAGCCAATTCTCCGACTGGGAAGTACAGCCAAAGCGATCGCCGCCGGAAACTTAGACCAAAAGGTTTCTGTGAACAGTACAACCGAGTTAAACTCTTTGGCGGAGTCTTTTAACCTTATGGCCCATCAGTTGCGTGAATCCTTTTTAGCCCTAGCACGAACCAATGAAGAATTAGAAAGCCGAGTCACGCAACGCACCATAGAACTCGGTGAGAAAAATGCCCAACTTCAGAGGGAAATTCGCGTTAGCGAAGCTGCCCAAAAGAGTCGCCGAAAAGTAGAAGCAGCACTAAAAACATCCGAAGCAGAACTCCGGTTAATGTTCGCTGCTATGACTGATATGGTAGTGGTTTTTGATGCAGAGGGACGTTACCAAAAGTATGTGCAAACAAAGTATGTGCTAACACAATCCTTCGCTTATAAGCCTGATATGGATCGCATTGGCAAAAAAGTTGATGAAGTTTTACCAAAAGAAATCGCCAATTTAATACTCGATGCCATTCAGCAAGCTTTGCATCTGAGAGAAGAACCCAGAAACCCGGATGGAAGCCGCAAAAATGTTTTTGTTGAATATCACTTATCAAACAAGAATCGAGAAACTTGGTTTTTAGCTAGTGTTTCGCCATTATCTGACAATACAGTACTTTGGGTGGCTCGTGATATCACCAAGCAGAAAAAAACCGAAGCCGCGCTCAAGCAAGCCAAAGAAACCGCAGATGCTGCCAACCTCGCCAAAAGCCAGTTTCTCTCTAATATGAGCCATGAACTGCGGACTCCTCTTAACATCATCCTTGGCTTTACCCAACTGCTGCTGCGAAATCGATCGCTCAACTCACAGCAACAGGAATATCTTGATACGATCAACCGCAGTGGCGAAGACTTACTGACCTTAATCAATGATGTATTGGAAATGTCCAAAATTGAAGCAGGTCGAGTTATCCTCAGCGAAACAAATTTTGACCTCTACGGGCTTTTGGATCGCCTGCAACAGATGTTTGCATTGAAAGCCCAGTCGAGAGGATTAAAACTCATTTTGGAGCGATCGCCAGCCATTCCCCAATACATCTGTGCCGATGAGAGTAAATTACGCCAAGTTCTAGTTAATCTATTAGGAAACGCAATTAAATTTACGCGGATCGGTCAAGTAACCTTGCGGGTAGAAACTCCTAACCAAAACATCACACCAGATGAACCCATCACCCTAAACTTCAGCGTCGAAGATACGGGTTGCGGTATTGCTGATTCTGACTTTAATCGTCTATTTGAGCCATTTGTCCAAACAGAGGCGGGACAAAAAGCTCAGGAAGGTACTGGACTTGGATTACCCATCAGCCAGCGATTTGTACGGCTCATGGGCGGAGATATCAGGGTGAATAGCACGCTCGGAAAAGGCTCAATTTTTACCTTTGATATCCGAACTCGTGCAGTAATTATGGATACCTTGCCAACGCCTGCACCAAGTCGGCAAGTTATCGGTTTAGAAAAGGAACAACCCAGCTATCGCATTCTGATTGTTGAGGATAAACTAGAAAATCGGCAGCTTTTAGTTGAGTTATTAACACCCGTTGGCTTTGAGGTACGGGAAGCGGTAAATGGTCAAGCTGCGATCGAACTTTGGCAAAATTGGTCGCCTCACCTCATCTGGATGGATCTACGGATGCCAATTATGAACGGATTTGAGGCAACCAAACATATTAAAGCAGCAGGCGCTCAAACCCCAGTTATCATTGCATTGACCGGAAGCGCATTTGAGGAAGACCGCTTAACAGCGCTGTCCGTAGGTTTTGATGACTTTGTGCGTAAGCCATTTCGGACGACCGTAATTTTTGAAAAGATGGCTGAATATTTGGGTGTTCGTTATGTTTATGCTGATGAACTAAAAAATCAGGAAAAAGCATCTTGGCCTTCTAACGCTTCATTCATCACACCTAAATTAACGGTTGCAGATTTAAGCGTCATGCCTAGTGACTGGATTGAGCAACTGCATCAGGCAGCACTCCGAATAAATGCTAAAGAAATTCTTATGCTGATTAAGCAAATTCCTGAACAACATGCTCATCTGAGCGTGGCACTAACCAATCTCGTAGACTGCTTCTGCTTTGAAGAAATTATTGCATTAGGGAGTACCAAAGAAATAAATAAACCAAAAATGTAGATGTACAAAGTGCTTTTTCTTCATCTTTATTAGAGGTTATTTATAATTTTTTAGTTCTTCAGATGTCAGAGATGTAATTAGACTTAACGGTAGTGGTTGCTGACTAATTGTATTAACGTATTCTGTACTCAAGTATGGAAGGTAACTTGGCTGTCCAGCAATATATGTTTCAAAGAAAGGAACACTTAAAGCTTTAACATAGCGACGTGCTAAAACTGGACTTGAACCGATTGCTTGTGTAGGAATAGGAATGGTTGCATTGGGTGATTCAGCAATCGTAGAAAAGTGTGTCCCGCCATTGATAAGCGTTAAATACTTATTTGAAGTTGTTAACCAAGTAAAAGGCTGAATTTGTTCTAGTAACGCCGGAGTAACAGTATCAGAAGTGCCAGATACAATCATTACAGGAATTTTGATTTGGCTAAGGCTAGCCTGACCAAAAATACTTCTACCAACTGGATTAATGACAATTGCTGCTTTTATCCTTGTATCCGATAAATTATATTGGAAATTTGGTAAATTAACACCCAAACATTGAAGTAACAGCGAAACATTTAACGTATCTTCCAAAGCTGAACAGTCAGCTTTTAATTGCTCAAAATTGATCTTTGCACCGGCTAATGCTAATGCTGTATATCCACCAAATGATTGCCCTATGACACCAACTTGGTCTAAATTTAAACGTCCTTGAAAGGTTGGATTCGACTTAGATAACCTAGTGAGTTCATCTAGTAAATATTTAATATCTAAAGGTCTATCAATAAGTTCTCTAGGATTAGTAACTTGATTTGTTGTACCCTTTAATAATGCTTGTAGTTGTTTTGAATCACTACCCGGATGTTCTGGAACCGCAACTACAAAACCATAAGAAGCGAGATGTTCAGCTAGATATGCAAAACTTGTTCTGTCAGAACCAAGTCCATGCGAAATAACAATTATTTTCCGAGGAGTTGGAGCAACTGGGAGGTAAATATCAGCTAAGAACCTTCTATTACGTGTAAGGTCATTAAGAGTAATAGTTTGCTTTAAGAAACGAAAACTTCCGGTTTTTCCTAAGTCCATCAAGGGAATAGAATCAACTTTAGAAACAGTGATTACATTTTGTTGAGATTCTTCATTAATAAGTGCTACTGCATTTTGAGTTTGATTTACTAAATCTTGTAATGTTTCTGCTATTTCTAAAGTCTGGTTTAAGTTAATTGAAATTGAGCTTGCAGGAAACTTTTGTAAGATATTTAAAAGGGTAAAATCTTTTTGATCTGTGGCTGATAAAATTAGTGCCGAGCGAATTGCATAAAAGCCTGACAATCTAGATTCTGTCTGAATAATTTTTCCCAATCTTTGTAATAATCGCTCACCAATTGGTGTATAAAGAAACTGCGAAATTTCTACTTCATTTAAGGGAATACGAGTTAGTAAAACTTTCCGCAGTTGAGTTAGTTGCTTTTTGTCTACATACTGACTATAGCCAGCAAAATCATCATCTATGTTACCTGTTTTAGCATAGTTTTCCAGCGAACTAATGGGGATAGACCTTTCTAAAACACCATAATTAAATTTTAGGCGCTCTGCACCGAAAGCGGGATAAGTCGTTAATGTAGGCAGCAATGCCATACTAAAAATTCTTAAAGCCAATTTCTGCCAAACAGTTTTTTTATCGATAAGATGAGTCATTACACACCACTTTAGATATTATATTGATTACGCAATAAGAAAATTAGCTAGGTAAGGGGGATATCTCATAATGCTTTCGATATTTTTAAAAAGTGTATTCTTTGGAAGTGGCTGAAGACTTGTATAATATAAGACTTGTGTTCGCTTCGTGTAGTATTACCTGAGTAAATTTAGATTATCAAATCGTTAAAATATCGATTAAAACAACAAAATCTTTTAGTATCTTAAGTGAACCTAGTATTTTCCTAATCTATCCAGAGAAAGATAAAAGGTATATTCTTTTACTGACAAATATTTTAATTAGTTGTCATTCCTGTGACAATAGTAT
>NZ_JACKZS010000582.1 GCF_014222285.1 Nostoc sp. UCD121 | reverse complement strand
GGATGGACAAATCCATAAGTATAAAGCCATTGGTAACGAGTGCGATGCACAGCATTGGGACGATGACCTACTGGTGTCCAAACTCGACGGACGATGGGTTTGAGGCCTAATCGAGCTTCATCTTCTGCCCAAACTTCAACTGATTTGTGCGGATGGAGGAAACGTAACAATTGCACAAACTCCGTTAACTCAGTTTTAAACATCTGTCTTTGAACAAAAGTTGCCGCCTCAGTATGCAGAGGTCGTGGTTGTTGCAGACTAAATCC
>NZ_JACKZS010000324.1 GCF_014222285.1 Nostoc sp. UCD121 | reverse complement strand
ATACATTACCTCGCCAGATAGATAAAAATATAATTTTAATTTATTAAATTAATTCAAGGATATGCTATTTAGCTATTTATAGGAGTTAATTTAATAATGCCAGAAAATTCTGGATTAGGAGAGCAGGCGCTAAATAAAGCCGCAGAGATAGGCTTATCCAGCCAATTAGATGAAGCCGAGAACTTAGATGTAAACATTAAAACAGATCCGTTTAAACTAGTTCAGGGACAAGTAGATTCAGTCAGCGTTGAAGGCGAAGGTTTAGTAATGCAAAAAGACCTCCGGATGGAGGAGTTGAAAATGCAAATGACTGACGTTGCCATCAATCCTCTGAGTGTGGCTTTTGGCAAAATAGAACTTACCCAACCTACAGAAGCTAATGCCCAGGTCGTGTTAACTGAAGCTGATATCAATCGCGCCTTTAACTCAGAATATGTGCGATCGCAGCTACAAAGTCAAAAAATCCATGTTAACGGGCAATTGACGACTATTGAACCACAAAATGTAGAGTTTCGACTACCTGGTGATGGGAAAATAGCACTAAATGCCAGTATAAAATTAGTAGAAACAGGTGAGAATCACCAAGTTGCTTTTTCTGCGATCCCTCAGATCAACCCTAATGGAAAAACAGTTTCTCTAGAAAATGTTGAGTATGGTGAAAGTGAAGAAATATCGCCAGATTTGACAAAAGCTTTGGTAGATGAAACTAGCGAGATTTTGAATTTGAGTAATTTTGATTTAGAGGGAATCAATCTACAAGTTAGGCAACTAAGAGCAGAAGTAGGCAAGCTAACCCTACAAGCTGAAGCTTATATTGAACAAATTCCTTCTGCTTAAAAACTAATTAATTGAGGATACTAAATAATGGAAAGTACAGAAACAACGCAAACAAATTCAACACCTTTTCCCAATATTCCACCAGTTATCGAAAGTAATGATAGTGAATATCGGGATACTGGCGTACCCAGCACAGTTGCGATCGCAGGACATCCCCTACATCCCCTGAGTGTGATCTTTCCTATCGCCTTTTTAGCCGCCGCCTTGGGAAGTGACATTGGCTACTGGTTAACTGGTGATTTCTTTTGGGCTAGGGCTTCGCTATGGTTAATCGGACTCGGATTAGCTGGAGGTTTACTCGCTGCTGCGATCGGTCTGAGCGACTTTTTGAAAATTGAACGAGTTCGCAAGCGCACCGCCGGTTGGGTGCATTTGATCCTTAACGTTTCTATCCTAGTTTTATCACTCGTCAACTTCCTCCTACGTTGGGGCGACGCTGAATCCCGAATAGTACCCTGGGGACTGTTAATCTCACTCGTTGTTGGTACACTCACCAGCGCTTCCGGCTGGTTCGGTGCCGAACTCTCCTATCGCCACAAAATCGGCGTAGTGGGCGCTGGTAGCAGAAGATATCCATAACAGGGCTTACGCAAACAATAGCCGAAAAAAAGGATTTTCAGGTAGGGGCAATTCATGAATTGCCTTTACAAACTGTAGTTTGGCGTAAATATTATTAATAAAATACAAAATTACGAATTATTAAGAAAGAACAGTGCCAAGGCTAAAATTTGGTTTTTAGCTTTGAAAAAATGCTCCAACATCGTAATCAAACAATATTTATTATTATTTCTATGCTCATCGTTGTACCGATGGGCATTTTGTCTAAGTTTTATAGTGGGACTGGCCATGAGTGGTTTAATGACTACGGAGGAGATATACTTTATGAAATATTTTGGTGTTTATTTGCTTTTTGGTTGTTCAGAAGCCGGGCGGCGATAATTCAAATTCCTATATGGGTTTTTGTCATGACCTGTATACTAGAATTCTTACAACTTTGGCATCCGCCACTATTAAATGAAATTCGTGCCACCTTAATAGGTAAATTATTACTTGGTACTACCTTTGTCTGGTGGGATTTTCCTCATTACGCATTGGGTTGTGTTTTAGGTTGGTTATGGCTGCGACAATTATATAAAATGGGTTATGCAAAAAAAAGTCAAAGTTAAACCTAATTCAAAACAGCAAAAAATTGAAGAACAACCTGATGGTAGTCTGACTGTATATTTAAAATCGCCTCCAGTTGATGGTAAGGCTAATGAAGAGTTAATTAAACTCCTAGCAAAAAAATTTGATGTAGCCAAATCGGATATCAGAATTAAGTCGGGTTTATCCTCTCGGCAAAAGCTGATAGAAATTGATACAGATCCCTAGTTGATACTGAGTAATGTATTTTTGAAAAACTTTACCTAGTTGCCAAGATAACCTCTAGCAGAAGCAATAAATGAGAGATGCAAACTTGTAAAATCGACTTTTTATACTTCTGTAATGCTGATATATCTTGGTTGAGATTTGACTCTTTCTATCCAAGCTTGAATAGCAGAAAATGGTGTTAAATCAAACCCACCTTCATCAGCTACATGAGTGTAAGCAAATAAGGCAATATCAGCAATTGTGTAACGCTCTCCTACAAAAAAAGTGTTAGAGGTTAAATGTTTTTCCATCAAGCTAAGTGCTGCATAGCCTGGTTCGCGTTTTTCCTTAATAGCTTCACTATATTCTTCAGTTTTACCTAAAATAGAAATCCAAAATCTTGATGTGGCAATAAAAGGTTCATGGCTATACTGTTCAAAAAATAACCATTGCAGCACTTGCGCTCGTAAAAAGCGGTCATAAGGCAAAAATTCTGTCCCTTCACTCAGATATACCAATATGGCATTTGACTCTGCTAAGTATTGCCCTGGCTCAATTTCTAGAATAGGTATCTTTCCGTTAGGATTTTTACTTAAAAATTCTGGTGTTCGAGTCTCGCCTTTCAAAATATTAAGCTCTACCCTTTCAAAAGGCATACCTAGTTGTGTGAATAAAAGACGTATCTTATAACCATTACCGGAAGGTAAAAAATCGTACAAACGCAGTAGTTCCATGCTAAAATGCAGTTATCAATATGTTGATAAGTGAAGGCTTAAAATACAATATTTTACCAAAATATTTTCCAAAAACCGGATAATTTCTTTTAAAATTTAGCTTTTGAGTACTAAATAAAATTATCTGAAAAAATAAAAAACATATTATTGATTTCTAGATTGAAATATTTAATTTAGTTAGTGGTTGAGAATAAAAGTATGTGTGGAAGATTTACTCTAAACCAGTCAGTAGAAGCTTTAGCCCAAGTTTTCCATATCGAGCCAGTTCTAGATTTAGTAGCCAATTTTAATATCGCGCCTACCCAAATGGTGGCAACTGTGTTACAAAACCCCGCAAGCGAAAAACGTGAATTTCAGCAGTTGCATTGGGGATTAATTCCCTCATGGGCAGAAGATACAGGAATGGGAGCAAAGCTGATTAATGCTAGGGCAGAAACTGTTGCCGAAAAACCAGCTTTTCGTTCGGCTTTTAAACATCGTCGCTGTTTAGTGTTAGCTGATGGCTTTTATGAATGGCAACGTCAACAAGGTAAAAGTAAAAAGCAGCCGTTTTATTTTCGTCTTGAAGATGGGCAACCCTTCGGCTTTGCCGGTTTATGGGAGAAATGGCGATCGCCTGATAACGAAGAAATAATCTCTTGTACAATTTTGACAACGGCAGCAAACGAATTACTTCAACCTATCCACGACCGGATGCCAGTGATTCTAGAGCCAAAAGATTACGATTTATGGCTAGATTCTCAAGTCCAAACACCCCAAACCCTACAGCAGCTATTGCGTCCCTATCCAGCGCCAGCAATGATTGCATATCCAGTTAGCACCTTGGTAAACAACTCTCGGCATAATAGCCCAGAGTGCATCATCCCACTCAGTGAGGAGAACACCCCCACAAATCAGTTAAATTAACTATTGAGCGTGCCAAGGGGTTGGGAGATGAGGGAGATGAAGGAGCAGGGAGCAGGGGAGCAGAGGAGAAGTTGCAGTAAGTTTTTCCTCTCTGCCCCTTTGCACTTCTACCTCTTGTGCCTAGCCCAATGCCCAAACCCAATGCCCCATATCTAGTAATACCCAGAGACAAATATGCCAAGAACACAAAAAAATGATAATTTTGTTGACAAATCCTTTACAGTGATGGCAGATATCATCTTGAAGATTCTGCCAACTAACAAAAAAGCTAAAGAAGCGTTTGTTTATTATCGAGATGGCATGTCGGCCCAAGCAGAAGGGGAATATGCTGAAGCATTGGAGTACTATGAAGAAGCTTTAACATTAGAGGAAGATACCAACGATCGCGGTTATATTCTCTACAATATGGGGCTAATCTATGCCAGCAACGGCGACCACAACAAAGCTTTAGAACTGTATCATCAGGCAGTTGAGTTAAACCCACGGATGCCCCAAGCCTTGAACAACATCGCCGTGATTTATCACTACCAAGGCGAAAAAGAGAAAGAAGCTGGAGATAACGAGGCTGGCGAAGCACTGTTTGACCAAGCCGCAGACTATTGGATTCGAGCTATTCGCATGGCTCCCAATAACTACATCGAAGCCCAAAACTGGTTGAAAACCACCGGGCGATCGCAAATTGACGTATTCTTCTAGTCATTAGTCATTAGTTCTTTATCCTTTGCTAAGGACTAATGACCAATGACCAATGACCAATGACCAATGACCAATGACCAATGACCAATGACCAATGACCAATAACAATTTATGATTGACCAAGAACAAGTTCATAAAGTAGCTAATCTTGCTCGTTTAGAATTGACTCCAGAAGAAGAAGAACAATTTACTACCCAGTTGGGAAGTATTCTGGATTATATTCAACAGTTGGATGAGTTGGATGTCAGTAATGTGCCCCCAACAACACGGGCGATTGATGTTAGCAATATCACACGAGAGGATGAATTGCAACCCTATGCTAATCGTGAAAGTATTCTTAACAGTGCGCCTGACCAAGAAGGCGAATTTTTCAAAGTTCCAAAAATTCTTAACAGCAATGACTAAGTAAAAATACTGATGAGCAGAGAAAATAATTGCAAAAAATCCAGATTAGTTATTTCATATCTGGATAATCAAGAGACAAGTAAACCATTCTGGACATAAATCATTTGTTTTTTTTGATCTGCAATATTTTCTTCGTGAGTTACTATCACAATAGTCATTCACTGCTCGTTCAATTCCGATAGCAAATTCATCACTTCTTGGGATATTTTGCTATCTAATGCACCCCTAACCTTCAGAAAGTTGATTTGGGTGGTTAAAAATTCGTTCTGTTGCGATAATCTCACCTTTTTTTGTGCGATCGCGGCGTTCTTGCTTAGGAATATTAGTATAAACTATTAGCAATATAATATTTTCTATTGCCGTTGAGCGAGGTAAGAAATTAAATACCCATAATAGCTACATCTCCGTCTTTGATAGATAAATTAATACCTTTAAGTATAGGAATATTAACTTTCCCTAAATAATATTTTTTGTAATAGATTCTAGATAAATTTCGAGTAATTAGCTATGGCTGCAATGTTGTTCGTTAACCTCAAATCCAGACGGTTTTAAGTAGGGCTTGCTGAAAAAGTCGTATTTAAGCCAGATCAAGAATCAATTAACAATGCTTGTAAGTGAAAATATAATTTA
>NZ_JACKZS010000323.1 GCF_014222285.1 Nostoc sp. UCD121 | reverse complement strand
AAGTTATCCTGATCCAGATATGACTGCTTATGATAAAGAAGATGATAAATATTATATATTTGACTATACCGAAGAAGTTTTCAAACTAAAGAAAAAAATCTCAGTAGAGGTTGAAATGTCTTTCAGCAGAGATGAACCTCACGAACCAGAAATAGTATCTGTTAATCTTGAAACTGAAGATGGAATAAAAATTAAAGTGCATAATGAATACTTATATTATAAATAGACATAAATAATGGCAGTAATATATGATATGGATCATGAATTTAAGGGTTAGTTTTTTCATCCGGTTTATACTGAGAACGGTGTTTTGCAATCAAGATTCTTATTTCGTTCCTAACTTCACGCCACAACGAAAAGTTGGCATGAATTTGCTCTTGAAAGTCATCCCCAATAAGATAAACCTTACCTTCACTATCAAATGCAATTTTCAAGTCATCTGTTTTTACAAACGGCTTGAGTTCCTTTGTTAGGTTGACAAATGTGCTAAAAACTTGTGCGACATTAGCAGAGTTAGACATGGTGATAGAAGAAAGTAACGTTAGATAAAATTGACTAAAAATTAACTTAATCCTATAAGCACTGGCTACACGTAAAGTTTTGTCAGTGCTTTGTGAATTAACACTTTTGGCTACTTAAATAAATATTTATAGTTCTTATGGAGAAATACTAGAAGAAGCTAAAAAAATGATGGCAGAAGGGTAAAAGCAAGATGACTGGTATGGGCTATACCAACCTGATGGTAAAGATCAGATTCTACATGGCAACCGGATGCACGGGGGTTGTTACGCCATTAGTAATACCAACTTAGTCAACTACTTGGTTGTAGCCAACCTTTAATAGCTGCTTTTGTAACTTTAAGATACTTATTTTCTAAGATAAACTCATCAATCGCTGTTTCACCCCCTGCCTGGAATGCGCCAACAACACGACGCTTGAAACTAGGCGTAGTTTCGTCATTAATATAAGTAACTTTCTCAGGCTCAGTAGCAGTGGGGTTGGTTTCCTCTAACTGCTTGAGGAGTTTTTGAATTTCGCTAGCAGTTTCAGCAAGGGTTTTCTTTTGCTCTGATGAGTTATATTGATTAAACGTCGAGTTACTACCAGTTTGTGCTGTGTCTACAAACTGGTTATTAGAATTTCTTTGGTCGTACTTGGATTGATAAGATTCTGACATAGATTTACTCTTCGATGTAACTTTAACATCAATAATATTTTGAATAGGTCTAGCAGCCATTTCTTTGGCAAGACTCATAATGCTTGCGCTCTGCTCTTTATAAATTATTATTTGTTCATCTTTAGCTTGTAATTCTTTACGATATATTCCTTCAAGTGCATTTAGTTTTACTTCATATAGCTCTATTATCCTGCACTCAATTTCAGCCTTATTAGTTTCTGGTAAAACTTCAAGTCGAACTACAAATGCATTCCCACTTTTCTTTTCAAATGCTTGAACTGATAACTTTTCCTGACCATATTCATCCTGTAGTTCTTGAAAAGAGAGAAGAAAAGCTTTCCAGTCAATGCCATCTGCAAAAATTAAGTCAACTGTTTCTAAGGCTATCTGGAATAGTTTGGTAAATTCCCCAGGCGCAAATTCTCTACTACTTGTACTTGGACGGCGTTCTTGTTTGTCACTTTTCAAATAGACATACTGGCAATCAATATCATTTAACTTTGTAGCACTATTAGTATGCCAATATTCCAAACATACACCTGTAAATTTTGCCCCTGTAAAATCCGTTCCTAATGCTTGAATAGAACTCAAGTTAGCCCCACTCAGGTTAACACCATTAAGGTTAGCCTCACTAAGATTTGCCCCACTAAAGTCAGCCTTGCTGAGGTCAGCCTCGCTTACCTCAGCGAATCTAAGGTCAGCCTCGCTGAGGTAAGCCTCGGAGAGGTTAACCCCACTAAGGTTAGCGTCATTAAGGTCAACCTCACACAGATTCGCCCCATTAAGGTTAGCCCCACTAAGATTTGCCATCATAAGGTCAGCATAGCTGAGGTTAGCACCACTGAGGTCAGCATTGCTGAGGTCAGCCTCGCTAAGGTTAGCCTCGTTGAGGTTAGCCTCGCTGAGGTTAGCCTCACTAAGGTTAGCTCCGCTGAGGTCAAGTCCTCTGAGATCAAGTTTGCTGAGGTCAAGTCTGTAAAGGTTAGCATCGCTGAGGTTAGCACCGACAAGCTTGCACCTTTGGAGGTTAGCACCTTGGAGGTTAGCGCCTTGGAGGTTAGCGCCTTGGAGGTACGCCTCGATGAGGTTAGCGCCTTGGAGGTTAGCATTGCTGAAGTCAGCGTCGCAGAGCATGGTCATCATGAGGTTAGCTCTGCTGAGGTTAGCTCTACTAAGATTAGCCCCCGTGAGTGCAACACCGAAGAAGTCGGGAATTATACCTCTGTTGTCATCTCTCCACTTATTCCAAGCTTGCACACCTTTTTTCAGCCAAGCATAATGCTCCTCATTAACCATTGCAGGTTTTCCTGGTGTCCTAAACTAATTAGCGTTTAACTCGTATAAAAGCAGGGATAAAACAATTACCGCTTATATAAGTGTTCCCAACTGCGATCGCTAAATTAATAGTGGCTACCCACGAAAATTTTCTAGACAACAAATCCTGTAAGCGGAAATGTCGGGAATTGGTAGTTTGACGACATTTCTACTAGGGAAGGAACAGAGCTAAAGACAGTAATGTGATTACCAATCTCTTCAGAGCAACTATAAGTCAGTCTATATAAGGCTTTAGAAGATATCGAAACTCCGTTAGTGTATATCTTGTCCCTGTTTTACACCAATTTGGTGTATTTCATGCACCATTTTCATGTTTTTAGTGTAGACTAATAATTAGTAGTAAACGTTACTACTCAAATTCAACAAATCCTTGTTAAGGAGGTGATGCTGATAGAAAAAAAGATGCTCATAAGCTCATAGAAAAACTTAGAAATTTTATTTCAAGCATGGCGATTCATTTTAGGACATGGTAGCCACTGAAAAACCAGTCGCTACATGACAATCACATAAAGTGAATGAGGTCTAGCTCAATGAATTGAATCGCTAATCACTTCAATTTTCTTAACAGGAGAAACAAAGCAATGATCTCTAAAACAGAACCCTCTGTTTACTTAGATACTGGACAAAATTCCGCTTCAACTCGAATTACTAGCGAACAAGCTTCCAACGTTTCCAATGTAAAGCGTATGTCTGTCAGCTTACCTGGCGATACTGCCTCTATGTTGGAGTTTCTTGCTGAATCTCAAGGTATTTCTCAAAACGAAGCTCTCCGTAAAGCAATTGCAACGGAAGCATATTTATTACAAGAGAGACAGCAGGGAACTAAAGTGCTACTTCAAAAACCTAACAGAGAAATCCGGGAGGTGCTTTTTAGATAGCTCAAGCGTTGGAAGATTGTAAACGCATCTAGAGTTATCAAATGGATAAACCCAACGTAAATAACAACGGCTCCCCAGAGCTAAACAGTGCTTCTGGTATTCAGACTCAGCAAACAGCTATTAGTCTTAATACTGAACTCGATCTAACTGATTATCTTACATCTGTCCCTATTAGTCAGAAAACGGCTGATGAGCTTGTTAAGCAAATAGCCAAATCTACTAACCAAAGGGAAGATACTCGTAGCAAGTTGGCAATGTTTTTGGCAAAAGTGTTTGGTTGCACTTTGGGAGCAAGTTATCTATTGATGGCATTAACAGCTTTTAACCCTAACGTTGACAAAGCTGCTATCAAAGACCTTATTTCACAAACTACCACACCTCAAGTAACTTTACTCAGCTTTGCTTTGGGTTTTTATTTTGCGAGTAATAAAGATAAAGATTAAAAATAAGCTCAGAGGTTAAGGTTATTTAAACCTCTGGGCTTTTTTTACTATTTTTATAAAATTATTGATAATAGCCACGACTTCGCAAGATAATTATGCAGCATTGCCTCTCAAATACCTTGATATATGAGGCTTTGACAAATAAAAGTAAGAAATTTAGGCTGGGATTTTCTTAGTTTGGGGTTTTTGAGAAGTTAAATTAAAGGAATAACCCGTAAGTTTAACGAGCCAAAAATTTTAATGCAGCACACTGCTTAAACCACGATTTTTTACCAAGTGCAGTAGTTTAAGAGATGCTCCACTAGGCCGCTTTTGTCCTATTTCCCATTTTTGAACTGTTGAAGGACTTATATTCAAAATACGTGCAAAAACAGCTTGACTAACTTGAGATGATTCGCGTATTTCTTTAATTTGTAATGGTTCTAGAGGCTCAATAGGAGGTAGACATAGGTGTTCAAATTCGCGCAATGTAGTTTGATTCATTAGCCCAGCTTTGTGTAGGTCTTCTGCTGTCTCATGAACTGCTTCAAGAATCGCTGATTTTTTCTGACGCATCACAAATCACCTCTATTAACGCATTACTATTTTTTGCTTGCTCAAGTTCTTCTGGTGTATAAGCAAGTAATTGCTTGGATAACATTTTCAGAGCTTCTTCTTCATCTTTGTCAATGTTGCTGCGTTCGTTTTTTGAAAAGCCAAAAATAAAAAACCAACGATCTTCATTATTAGTAGCTACTAGTGTCCGAAATCCACCACTCTTACCCTTCCCTGGTTTTGCTATGCGTTTTTTAAACAGTCCACCTCCCAGGTCAGCGTCATAAAGCCCTGCTGCCATTTCGTTTACAGCGTTACAGAGACTAAGATTATTTAAGCCTTCCTTTCGCGCCCAACGGTCAAAAGTACGGTTTTTGTAAATTTTCATTTTATAGTCTCTTGCGTTAAAGTATAGCACCTAGTCCTATATTTTAGGTGAGATATAGCGTAGGCACAGCTGAGGAATAATGGTTTTCTCAATCTCGCCAAAACTCGCCAATCACTGATAGGATTTTGGCGAGTTACGATATTTGGCGAGATTTATGAATAAGCAGGAAGCAGCAGATTTTCTAGGTGTCAGCGTTCGAGCGCTTGAGCGCTACGTACAACAAGGGCGAATCAGCGTTAAGTATGAGAAAGGGAAAACTCGCCCGACTGCCAACTTTGACCCTGTAGAGTTAGAAGCATTCAAGTCAGAATTGAACCAACCGACGGTAAAACCTGCCTTTGAAACTCGCCAAATAACGACAGAGCAACAGCCACAGACAGATAAATTAGTGCGTTCTTCTGGCGAGATTGCGGAGTTTGGCGAGATTGGGGTAATTGATAAATTGTCCTCAATCATTGAAGGGCTGCTGGGCAGAGGTGACAATCAGCCAGTAGTGCCGATCGCTGATAAGCTACTACTGACTATTGCAGAGGCACAAGCGCTAACTGGGTTGTCTAGAGAATTCCTGCGAGACGCAATTACGGCAGGTGAGTTAAAAGCCAAAGTAATTGGCAAGGGTTGGCGAGTTAAACGCAGTGACCTACAAGAGTACGTTGACAAGCTGTTTTGATTCTCGCCAAATTACGACAGGGTAAATCTCGCCAATAGCGTAGAGTATATTCCGGTATTTGAAACAGTGGCGATATTTGACGCGATTGCATAGGAGTGCAGTCTTGAAAGCGATCGCGTTATACCAATTTAATATGAAGCTGCATAGAAAAGAGCTTCTAAAATAAAGTTATAAGAAGAGACAGATATTACCTGCTC
>NZ_JACKZS010000322.1 GCF_014222285.1 Nostoc sp. UCD121 | reverse complement strand
CCCCTGCCCCCTGCCCCTCATCCTCTCTCCGGTTCTTTGACAAAAACGAGTGGAAGAAGTGCTGCTAGTCGAAATAGACTAGAGAGGGCAAACAACCCTAGCAAGCCTCCAAACTGAGCAAATTGGACGATGAAGCTGCCTATAGTTGCGCCTAAAGCACCACTCCCTCCAGCGACGGCAGCTGCTGTCGCAAAATAGATAGACTGATTTTTAATTGGTGCGATCGCCAATTGTATATTGTTGCTGCATAAGTCAATCGCCGCCCATGTACCTCCAGCCAAGATGTGTAACAGAGGTAGCCACAACCAGATATCAAGGCGATTAGCACCAATCCCCAGCCATAGCAGTGGCGTAGCTCCAACCAAAATCCCAATACAGATGAGGATGGGACGATTGCCTATCTTGTCTGCTAATTTTCCCCACAAAATAAGCATTAGCAAAGTCGCCCCCGCCTGAAGGCTATTGTAGATAGTCACATAACTCACATCCAAATCCAGCGTATCCAGCATATAGAGGTTGAAAAAAGGAGCGCTGAGGTTAACAGCAAGATTCCAGAAGCTGAAATACAGCAGAAATCTTAAAAAGTTAGAGTTTTTCCAAACACTATTAGTTAATTGGTTTTGTGGTGGATGAATTGATTGAGCGACTTCAGAAGATTCATTTTTTGCAATCTCTGGCAGAATCTCACTTATTTGAGTTGAATTGCCATAATCAGTATTTTGCGATCGCGGATTCATATCCACTTGGAAATACTGACACCCCAATCCCGCAATTCCTAAAACAATGCTTATCAGCAGAACCACCCCATAGCCTTGTAGAGTTCCACCATACCAATGTGATACAGCTAGACCAGCCATTGGTACGCAAACCAAATTGGTGAGATTAGCAGCACTATTGCGTGTCCCAAAATACCTGCCTCGCAATCGCCGAGGAACTATCATTGCAACCCAACTTAGCCACGATGCGGTTCCTAGTCCTCCCAAAAGATTGCTGAATAGAACAATCAAAAGTGTCAATATCACTAATTGGTGAGTATTAATCGCTCCCAAACTTACGCCTACAATACCGATTACTAGAGCCAGCCATAGCAGCCGACCAATTCCATGTGTCCGAAGAGAATATTGAAAGCGGCTGGTGCTACGTTCAGACAAGTAAGCACCCAACGGCTGAATCAGATTGACCAACATAGGGATAGAGCAAAGCATCCCAAATACTACTGGACTAGCACCCAATTCCACCAAGAAATTGCTGAGTAAAATCCCGCCAGTTCCAAGAGAGTAAACCGCCGCTAAGATAGAATCCGCAGTGGAGGCTTTTAAACTTGTGCGAATCGCATCCTTGGGAATTCGAGAGGTTGGAGAAAGTGCTGTTGGTGGTAAAGAAATCTGCGGAATTTCCAGAGTCAGTGGCGCAGTTGTTTCAACCTGAACAAAATCCATAATGTATGTTTATGAGTAAAGCATCCTGACATAAATCCGGTTGTCGAAGAACTCAGTATGCTTTTATTAGCATTTTTAATAAGTTTTCGTTATTCTAGCTTGCAATTTTCAACAAAAATTTTAGATAAGTAAATATCACTCCTTAGTAACAGAAGGTATAAGTGATCAAACAAAGATTATTTAATTTTTTGGGATTGGTAATGGCGATCGCGATCGCTATTATTGCTTGTCAAAGTCTACAATTACCAAGCAAACCGTTAGCATCTACCGCAGTTAGTATCAAACTTAGTGGCTGGGGAGGTTCTCCTGTTGAGCAAAAACTCTTGAGACAGGTATTGCGAGAGTTTGAGGTACAACATCCAACTATTAAGGTCAAATATGAGGTAATTTCCGACCAATACATGGATGTAATCAAAACTCGTTTAGTTGGGGAAGCTGCGCCAGATGTCTTTTATCTCGATGCGCTAGAAGCTCCTTTCTTGATGAGTCAGAATGTCTTAGAACCATTAGAAAGTTACATTACTCCCGAATTTGACCTAACGGATTTTGAAGATACCCTACTCAACAGTTTCAAATATCAAAATCATATTTATGGTCTTCCCAAAGACTATTCCACCCTTGCCCTGTTTTATAACAAAAAAGCATTCGCCGCCGCAGGGTTGAGTAATCCACCGATTACTTGGGATGAATTACGTAACTACTCGAAACAATTGACAGGCAAACTTAACAAATACGGCTTTGGGGAAATTCCCGAATTGGCGCGTCAGGCTTATAAAATTAAAGCCTTTGGTGGGCAACTAGTTAATCAAAATGGTTCTGCTACCTTTGCGAGTGAAGCAGGTTTAAAGGGTTTAGAGTTAGTAGTAGACCAGTATCAAAAAGACCGTTCCTCTGCCCAAAAATCTGATGTCGGGACAAACTCAGGTAGTGAAATGTTTGGTCAGAGTAAAGTGGCAATGGTGATTGAGGGTAACTGGGCAATTCCTTATTTAACTGAAACCTTTCCTCAAGTAGAGTTTGCGACTGCACCAGTGCCTACGATTAATGACAAAAAAGGCACGATGGTCTTTACAGTTGCCTACGTCATGAACAAGCAAGCACAGCACAAAGCCGAAGCCTGGGAGTTGATTTCTTATCTTACGGGCAAAGAAGGAATGCAGAAGTGGACAGGAACAGGGTTTGCTTTGCCAACACGTAAATCAGTGGCAAAGAATTTAGGTTATGACCAAGATGCACTGCGATCGCCATTAGTGGCGGGAGTAAATTATGCTACACCGTGGCAGGTGGGGAAATATCCAGGTGCGATCGTGAATAACTTTGATAACCAGTTTGTCAGCGCCTTGTTGGGGCAACAACCATTAAAGCAGGCGATGATGAAGGCACAGAATGAAGCTAATCAGCAAATTAAAGCGATGGATTAAACAATCTTTCTTACCTTCACCAAATCACTTCTGAGTAGAAGTTTGCTATCTCTTTATCAGATGTAATTATTGCAGCTTGATTACTTCTGGCTAGTGCGACGACAACTCGATCTACTGGATCTCGATGACCCCATTCTAAATTGGCACTTTCCATCCAAATATTTTCATCAATGGGTACAATCTGAACAGTACTAGACTTTTTCAGCGTTACTACATACTCGTTAAGATTGACTCCTAAATCTAGTTTTTTATTTTTGATTTTTAAAGCAATTTCCCATATAGCTATAGACGGAACAAGACCATTTTTATCCCTTTCCATGTAGTCGCACGCTTCTTTGGCTTTTTCAGAAAGTCTGGCTGGATCTAAACTCCACCAGATTAAGGCACAAGTGTCAAGGACTATCTTCACAATTGTGGCCATTCCTCAGTTGTTGGTGTAGTTAAATCCTCAAAGTACTTCACTTTACCGCGCATTTCTCCAAATAACTCCTCTGTTGAAGGTGTTTGCGCGTATTTGGAAATTTTCACGACTGGCTTACCGCGATCGGTAACTACAATTTCTTCTCCCTCTGACTCTACAAGTCGTAAGAACTCAAGAAGTTGAGATTTGAGTTTACTTTTGGAAATTGATTTCATAATAACCATAGTCATGACTATAGTCATATTCTAATAGGACATAGCATGAACTATTGCTCAATATTTATCGGCTATGACCAAGACCTGCTGCGATCGCCATTAGTGGCAGGAGTGGATTATGCTACACCGTGGCAGGTGGGAAAATATCCAAGTGCGTAGGCGTAGCCCGCCGTAGGCATCGTGAATAACTTTGATAACCAGTTTGTCAGCGCCTTGTTGGGGCAACAACCATTAAAGCAGGCGATGCTGAAGGCAGAGAATGAAGCTAATCAGCAGATTAAAGCGATGGATTGACTGAAAATCAATGCCTTTGCGGATGTCTATGTTTGCTTCGGTTAGTAGTTTTATCAGAATATAGGCACGAGAGCGATCGCTAACTTCCAGTGCCAAGGCATCGTATACTTTTTATGGGTCTTTTTTTTGCAGTTCCATTAGCAGATAGGCGTTGAACTCGTAGTAGCCTCGGACTGAGGCAGAGTAAGCAGCCCGTAGTTCTTCGTTAGCTATTTTGGCGCGTAAATCTTCAATGATTTTAATAGCTGCTTGAATATGTGTTAGAGCTTGTTGTAAATTACCCCGACTGTCTTCAAGGGTAGCCATATTAGAGAGGGTGGCGACTTCCCCTTCTCTGTCCCCCACAGCACGGCGTATGGGTAAAGCTTGGTTGTAGTATTTGAGCGCTTCTTGCTTTTCTCCTAATGAGTTGTAGATACTGCCAATATTGTGGAGGATAGTGGCTTCCCTTCTTCTCTCGCCCACTGCACGGAGTAGGGGTAAAGCTTGGTTGAAGTATTTGAGCGCTTCTTGCTCTTCTCCTAATGAGATGTAGACAAAGCCAATATCGTTGAGGGTGCGGGCTTCCACTTTTCTGTCGCCCACTGCACGCCCTATGGGTAAAGCTTGGTTGAGGTATTTGAGCGCTTCTTGCTTTTCTCCTAATGAGATGTAGACAATGCCAATATTGATGAGGGTGCTGGCTTCCATTCCCTTGTCCCCCACAGCACGGAGTATTGGTAAAGCTTGGTTGAAGTATTTGAGCGCTTCTTGCTTTTCTCCTAATGAGTTGTAGACACTGCCGATATAGGCGAGGGTGACGGCTTCCACTTTTGTGTCTCCCACTGCACGGCTTATGGGTAAAGCTTGGTTGAGGTATTTGAGCGCTTCTTGCTTTTCTCCTAATGAGCCGTAGACTTTGCCAATATTGTTGAGGGTGCTGGCTTCGATTCCCTTCTCCCCCACTGCACGGAGTATTGGTAAAGCTTGGTTGTAGTATTTGAGCGCTTCTTGCTTTTCTCCTAAATCGCCGTAGACTTTGCCAATATTGTTGAGTGTGTCAGCTTCCCAGGTTTTATCATCAACTTGTTGCCAAAGCTTCAGCGCTTCTTGGTATTTTGCGATCGCTTGTCGCAATGATTCTGCTGTCCCTTGTTGATAAAGTTTCAATCCCTCTTGAAAAACACGTTCAGCAGCAGCACGAGTGGCATTTTGTTGAGTGGTTCCTGGGCGCTGTGCTATCTGCAACCCTATGTTTCTTGGTGTCGCCCCCACAGCATCAGCAAGCATTATCGTACTCAGCAACAAAGTTAAACTGTAGCGGGTCACTTTTGGTATAAACCACCAGCAAAACCCCTGATTATTTGCACTCCCCATGATTTATCAGTCTCAATAAGTGATTATTTACAGCCTATCCCGTCGGCATCAATTCCGATTATGTTCACACATGCCTCATCTCGAAGAGACATAAAGATTCTTGCAAGTCTTGGACGAATTTTTAAATCGTGTCAAAGGTAATCTCGATAGCTCTATTTCTTACTCTTGAGACTCTACCTTTTGGATAAACTTTTGAATTGCTTGTAAATACGAGTTACTTCCAGGTTGATAAATTTGGACATGTTTTCCTTTTGGAATTAATAAAAGTTGTTTGGGTTCAGGGGCAGCATCATATAACTGCTGACTCATGTAGGATGGAACAATGCTGTCATCAGTTCCATGAATAAATAAAACGGGAAGACGTAGAGAACGAACTTTAGAAATAGAATCAAACTTTTGTGTTAGCAGCAGATCGATGGGAAACATCCGTAACCAATCTCTATATTGGATTTCCTCTGCCATTGATGTAAAAGAGCTTTGCACAATTAATCCACTAGCTTCTCTGACTTTTCACGGGATGTGGAAAAGAAAGAATGGTTCGCGATACTCTATCGCGAACCAATTCCTATTCTTTATTA
>NZ_JACKZS010000321.1 GCF_014222285.1 Nostoc sp. UCD121 | reverse complement strand
TTTTTGTTCTCGTAAGCCACACGCGAACAAATTATGATTTATTCCACTATCTATTTTCCCTTAACCGAGCAGTATTGGGGTCTTTCTTGTTCTCCATGCCGAATTTCGCGTTATGGCTGATTATTTCATCCTTATGGGCCTCAATCCAATCGCGTATCACCAAGCCATTACAGCCCGATAAATCCCTGAGTGCTTGGTTAGTCACTGCCAAGCGATCGCCCTCCCCAGTTGCCACAGTATCGTTATACAAACAAATTGCCTGATAAGACCTGCGGATTTTTTCTACAGCTGCTAAGGTTGCTTTACTTCCCCAGACCTCAGCATCAGTCTTGGCTTGCCACAATCTCTTCTTTGATGGGTGTTACCTTGGCAGGTGTGGCAGTAGTAGCAGGTGCTATAGCCACACCTTGAGTTAACTTGTTCACTACCTCAATAACTTTTTTCTCTAGCCAAGAATCTAACTCAGTGATATTGAGGGTAACTGTTTGGGGAAGATGTGTGGCTGACATTGCAGTTTTCTCCTGTTGTAGTTGTTGGTTAGTTGTTTCTAATTGGTTATTAACTTGTTCTAACTGGTTATTGCTTTGCCGTAACTCTTTAATCTCTGCGAATCGCCAAAACCCGTTAACAGGTTTACTCGATTCAGTTTTGGGGGATAATCAGCTAGTCGGCACGCTCCCGTAATACCCTTGGAACCCAATCAACTAAACCTATTTCCAGAAGTGAAACCCACACCAGCACATAGAGCAGAGGCGCTGGTGATGAGTGCTGATGCCCTGCTGAAGTGGAAAACACAAATTTTGGACTATCAGCAACGAGTGAGGGAAACCAAGCCAGTGCAGCAGGCGACATTATTCGACATTGCACCCAACCACTGCGACCCAGACCGGATTGATCCGTTTACGCTACATTTACAACCAATGGCTTTTTACCGGATGCCAGATGATTTTGGTCAAGCAGCTTTGTATTTTGTGATTGATAGTGCTGCTTCCCTATTACTTTATATTGGCGAAACCTGTCGTAGTAACAAACGCTGGCGTGGGACTCATGGCTGTAAAGATTACATCAGCAGTTACCGAGACTTACATTATCGCTATCAGATAGAGACGGCAGTTAATATTGGTTTTTGGTGGGATGCTCCAGTTGAACGACGCGCACGGCAGGCGCTAGAGTTGAGCCTGATTCAAAAGTGGCGATCGCCGTTCAACAAGGAAAATTGGGAGCGGTGGGGGCAGCCGTTTAAGTAGGGTGTTTCGTGGTGATTAAAATGTCTGATAATTTACCTTTTCAAAATCCTGACCAACTACAGCAATGGCATCAGGGTATAAAAAATGCCAACCGTAATAATATTTTCTGTCATTGTCGTGCTTGCGATTATGAGTGGATGGATTCAGCATTTGATGTTACTTGTATTAAATGCAGTAGCAAAGATGTAGAAAGTATTTCATCTTGGCAGTTTCCTGATGACTAAATCGAAATGCTTATTGAAGAGTGCGATGGCGAAGCGAGTAAAGCGAGTGTGATTGTTGTTTTGGAAATATAAGCAATGCCTAACTGTACTATCCCCTTCAACAGCAGATTTATTAGTTGATTATTAGTGACATTAATAGTTCTTATTCTGATTTACCGAACCGCAAAAATCGAGTAAACCGTAATCTTATTTTAGGTCTACTTTAGTGCGGTAATCATCCTTGTATGAGGTGATGAGAACCGAATTTACAGGAGTTTTAAGCATACTTATTATAAATACATAAGCACAAACCCAAGTGCAAAAACGATTAAACAATAGCTGAATTTTTCCGAGAAAGAGTTATGGCACTAGTTCGTTACAACCCCTGGCAAGACTTGAACGCTTTAGAACGTCACATCAACGGCTTATTTGGAGATACCAGAGTCCCATCTGCACGGTTTGACAGAGATTTTATCAAAGTTCCGGCGGCTGAATTGCAAGAAAATGATGATGCGATCCATCTCAAACTAGAACTGCCAGGATTGGAAGCTAAAGACTTAGATATTCAAGTCACCCAAGACGCTGTTCACATTAGTGGCGAGCGCAAGTCCCAAACTAAAACCGAAAACAATGGCACTACAAGAAGTGAATTCTACTATGGTAAATTCCAACGTGTAATTCCACTATCTGCTGGTGATTTGACCTTTGTTACAAAAGGCTGTCCATGTTCTAAAACTAATCGTTGTGTACTTTTGTATTGAAAGTTAGAACGTGTGTTAAGTTGATCAATCAAGTCTGCTTGTTCTTTTAATATCGTCAAAAGACGGTCTAGATTATTCATTATTAAATTCTTTATTTAAGATTCATTTAATTAAAGTTAACTAAATATTAAACCACCAATACTTATGAACTCCTGTCAGTTTTGACCCAGCTACTGCGTGTTCATCAGCCCATGTTAGTGTACTACCATCCCCACACTCGTAACCATCGCCACCAAATTTACCTACCCCCTCTTCTACTACTTGCATCATCACTTTAATAATCATTTTCTCAGTCACAGAAATATTATAATGTTCTAATAGTAGAGCTTTGATATCTTTAGTACAAACATGGTCAAAAAATCTAGGCTTTTCTTGAATAATACTAATAATTAAATTTTTTAAATCTTCTGCTTTCACTGTCTTAAAATCCTTGTTGCTCTAAATTCTTTAGTTTTTCTAACTTTCGATTCAACAGCGCTGCATCAGTTTCTAGTTCACCATCGTCATCAGTTTCGCGTTCCTCATCCAGCCATTCCAACAGTTTGGCTTTTGGACGAAATGACATTATAGGACGCTTCTGATTATAATTTTTTTGAGCTTGGTAAAGTGCATCACGATTGGCTTCATTCCATCGCTGCTGATTAGACTTAGCAGACGACTTGGATTCAGAAAACTCTGGCATAACTTCAATTTTGAGATAGCCTCCTTGACTTTTGAACTGCCATCGGTTGTTGTAATTATCAAAATGTTTTTTTGCACCCCGTTCAGTCTTCCAGCGCTTGCACCAATGTAAATCTGTATTGGTAAAAGCATATTCAGTATCACAGCTAAATGTGTATAGCCAACCTAAAGGCTTATCTTCTTTGGTATAACAGCGATATCCGTAGTACATCAGTCAAAGTTTTTAGTATTATTTAGATGGTAAATAGTTCTTTGTCATTTTCACTGCCAGAGCATTTTTTATCACGAAGGATTACTTTTATAGGAGATTCACTGCCTGCAAAATATTTTTTAGTTTTATCTAACAGTTGTTCTAAATCATTGTCTTCTAAGACTTTTAAAGTTCTGGTTAACTCAGGACGATTTTTGAAAGTTGTTGTTGGTACTTTTAGCATCCAAACATTACTCCGAGCTTTTCTAGAATAGTCGGAGTAAACCAGAATATACCCCCATTCTTCAGCCAATTATAGAATCTTATTTTTAAGCATAAGAAACTTAATTTAGTTAGTTGGCTCATGTTCGCTGACATATTTTGTGATAACTTGCTCAATTTCGGACTCCATCACATCCATGTGACCATCAACATCAGCATACCAGCCGTATTGATTAAGTGCAGCGATCGCAGCTTTGACAGTATCATTCACTGCTTGTTTTCTCCTACCTTCAGGTGATGCTAAATAAGCCTGTCGTTCTGCTTCCTTCTGCCGCTCAAGAGTTTCAATTTTTTCTAAGATTGGTTGTATTTTATCTAGAGTCCAAAGGTAACTAGGTTCTACAGCACCAATTTCTTTGCCATCGGATGTATAGCGCTTTCCATTAGAGAGAGTTACTTGTCCAGTTGGGGAAATGCGTTCAATTACATCTATTTCAGCTTTAGTACCTATACGCACACTGTCATAGTAAAAAATTCCTACTTTATCCCCTGGTTTTAGTTCTAATGTGTTCATCAATTAAAATTGTAAATATTTATTTGAGAAGTTGTAATTATGTCAGATTAACTCATTTTTTTTAACTTCTTCTTCTTCATCTACTACCTCTTCTACACTTTAAACTTTCCAATCAGGTGGTTCTCCAGACAATGCAGATTGTACTGCCTCATCCTTATTTTCAGCAGTCACCTCTATCTCGAAATATTCTTTCCTTGATACTTTTACAACAAAATTTTTCATATAGCAGTCCTTAATTTTAGTGTCAATTAGTAGGATTATTGGTCACGACATCAAACTCAGTTCCAACAGTGCTTCACTTTGGGTTAACAACTTGTCGGTGTAGGGAGATAGCCAACACAAACCCGGAGGTTGACAGTTTTCTTGCTTACGCCATCCGGTATCACGTAATATTTTCTCTTTGCGATCGCACTCCATAACCAAAGCAATAATTTCCTTTGCCTCGGTCAGCGTATCCACACGTTTGATGTTAGTTCTGTGATAACCGTTGTGAAACGGTGTAAGCCCGCTTTTATCTTCAATCAACCATCCTTTACTAGTATTACTCCGTCCGGGTATTCCGTTGGAGTAGTAAGTATTGCGGATATAAAACCTGCCATCAGGAGTAAGATATTCACCTGCCTCAATACGTTGCAGTTTCATGATGGTTTTAATCGGGATAGTCAGAATGTGCGATCGCTTACTCTTCTATTGTACATAGTTTACTATGAATTTACAATCTCTGCGTTTAGCTAACTGATAGCTGCCAACACATTTTCGCTAGCCCAAGGCTTCCTTTTTCCTATTGATGATCTGGTACGCCATCGCAGCCCTTTAATTAAGGCGTTCTGCAATAATCTCTATGATTTTTGCTATTTCTTCGGGGCTGGCATCCTCTGAAGGGATAATCGATATCAAAGATAGAGAATGGCCACTCAGCACGAGCAGATTCATATTTGGCATTAATTTCATCGTCTGTCATCATGATGATTCTTTTCCACCCATTACTAAAACTGGCTCAATCCAAACTAGTTTTCGTTGCTGCCTGCCTTCTCCGTAAGGTTGATTACGTAAGAATCCGCGTCTCCAATGAACGCTCTTAGTACCATGTGTACCGCTACTGCCTTCACTGCTTTGCTTGCCTTCACGTTTGAATCGATATCCAAGTCCTAGCCAAAGTGGTTGATAAAAATCTTGTGCTTGCGCTTTGCCAAAACCTCTATTCACCCTAACTAGTTCGCTTGTTGTATCTACAAGTTCAGGGCGGCACTCCATTATCAAAATCAATCTCAATAAAATTGAGTGCAAATATTCATTAAATTCTACAACTACCTGCGGACTAAAATCTTTAACATCGGTATATCTGAACTTTTTTAAATTATCACTAACTTTGAATCTGCGGCAGAAAACACTATCTCCATCGATTGCAGCCCAATAAAGCAAGTCATCAGATGTATCATAATGCCAAAAAATTGCATCAATACTACGTTTTTCTGGGGAAAAAACTATACCCTTGGGCAGCATAAAAAATCCTGTTTTCATTGCCCATTGCAAATTTTCAACTTCAACATCTAAATTTGATTGCATCAATGCGCTCAACAAATCATTATTTACCCAGTAAGCAGGGCATTTGGCTTGCCCTACTTTCAAAAGTGTGTAAAGGCTAATATACCTTGAATCCTTGGGGTTGCTTCTGAGTGATGAAAGCAATAATTTTTCGGTAGCAGAAAAATACGCATCAGCAACAATACCGCACATTTTCTCATAGCTTTCGTAACCGTCTACATGAACAACGGGACGAATAACAATTTCATTAAACCAACCTCTAGGTTTTTCTGACTTTTCACGGGATGTGGAAAAGAAAGAATGGTTCGCGATACTCTATCGCGAACCAATTCCTATTCTTTATT
>NZ_JACKZS010000320.1 GCF_014222285.1 Nostoc sp. UCD121 | reverse complement strand
CCCCTGCTCCCTGCCCCCTGCCCCCTATTCCCTACTCTTCAATCCCCAACACCCAGTTAACTAGCGTCCGAACGCCGTAGCCGGTTGCTCCTGCGCCGTTGTAGCCATTTTCTTTATCTGTCCACACTGGGCCAGCAATATCTATGTGCGCCCAAGGGGTTTCTTTGACAAATTGCTTGAGGAAAAGAGCAGCAGTAATGGCACCACCTGGACGCGGCCCTGTATTTTTCATGTCCGCAATACCAGATTTTAGCCCTTCAAAATATTTTTCTTCCATTGGCATCCGCCAAATCTTTTCCCCTGAAGTTTGGGCAGCTTTTTCGATCTGGGAAGCTACGTCATCATCGGGAGTGTACAAACCTGCAATATCATCACCCAAGGCAATGACGTTAGCACCGGTTAGGGTGGCTAAATCCACGATCGCATCTAATCCCAATTTGTCAGCATACACCAAGGCATCTGCAAGGGTTAAACGTCCTTCTGCATCGGTGTTGTTCACTTCGATTGTTTTGCCGTTTGATGCGGTGAGAATGTCTCCAGGGTGCATGGCGCGACCGCTAATCATGTTTTCAGCTACCGCCGAGATAAAGTGAACTTCAACATCTGGCTTAATTTGAGCAATTGCTTTTGCCGCCCCCAAGGTAGCAGCTGCACCGCCCATATCCATTTTCATGGTTTCGATGCCGCTACCAGCACCTTTAATATTCAGTCCGCCGGAATCAAAGGTGACACCTTTGCCAATAATTGCTAGTTTCTTTTTCGGTGTACCTTCTGGTTTGTAAGTCAGGTGAATGAATTTAGGCGGCAACTCAGAACCTTGCGATACTCCCAAAAAAGCACCCATACCCAACTTTTCACAGTCTTCTTTTTCGAGAATTTCTACTTGTAAACCGTGGTCTTTAGCGATCGCTTGGGCGGTTTCGGCTAAAGTAATTGGTGTTACCGCATTGGCTGGTGCTGCCACTAACTGCCGTGCCAAATTTACCCCGGAAACGATTTGATTGGCGAGGGTTATGGCTGTTTCTTGTCCACCGAAACCTAGTAAATCGATGCTTTCTATTTGCGATCCTTTATCTTCTGGTTCTGATTTAAAACGAATATCTTGATAAAGTGCTAATTCAACACCTTCTGCGATCGCTTGGGCGCTTGCAGATGGATCGTTATTCCATAGTGGAAAACTAAATCCCAAAATTTTGCTTTTCTGCTTTCTTGCTACTCTGGCTACCGCAGCAGCAGCGCGTCTCAAAGTGTCGAGTTTGAGTGCATCTGGTTTACCCAATCCTACCAGAATCAATTTACGTACTGGGCTACCAGGATTCACACGAGTAAAAATTGTACTGTTGGCTTTACCTTTAAATTCTTCTTCCGCAATTAGTTCTTTTAAAACCCCGGAAAACTTTTGATCTAAAGTTGCTAGTTCTCCGGTTAACTCTACTGCATCTTCAAATAATCCTATTGCCAAACTATCGCCTGCCCACTCTAACAAAGGCTTATCACTAGGTTGAATTGTCATTTTGGGATTTTATGTAAATATTCCTTCCTGTACCAGTATTGCTCAAAATTCTTGTTTAATGGTGAGGGGAGCGGGGAATATGAGGGAGATGGGGCCAGTAGTTATAATGTTAGCGCTGAGAGTGTCAATCGATAATACGCTTGAAAATGTATGAAGTTTTAACCATAATAAATTAGTGGAATGGCAAGTTGAGTTTCATGATGATTTCGAGTCTGAGTTCGATGCTCTACCTCAAGAAGTAAAAAATGAGTTGCTTGCTACGGCTCAGGTACTAGAAATGTTTGGCCCACAAGCAAAACGTCCTCATGTTGATACGCTCAAAGGGTCGAAGTACGGAAACATGAAAGAGTTACGATTCTCAGCTTTTGGTGGTGTTTGGCGTGTAGCGTTTGCTTTTGACCCATTGAGGCAAGCCATTTTATTGGTAGCAGGTGACAAATCCGGCGTTAGCCAAAAACTTTTTTATAAACACTTAATTCAAAAGGCTGATGCACGGTACAAGAGCCATCTTACAAAACTAAAAGAAGAAGGGTAAGAAGAATGGGCAAAAGCCTAAGAGAAAAAATTAAAGAACAGCCAATAGAAAACCAAATAAAAATTGAAAGCCGCGCTCAGGAATTAATATCTCAGGAATTAACTAGGCAAAAACTTAGATTAGATAAAAGGAAAAGGTTTAAAAAAAGAGAGGTAGTTATATTTGGAAAAAAATTAATGATAGAACATTAATTTAGTAAAACACTAGACAAGCCTGCCAAGTCGTTGGAGGTTGGCAGGCTTTAAAGTTATTAAAAATGGCTAGTTTTGTGTCTGATACTGGTGAACTCCGCTCATAAATCTACTTTTTTACCTCCTCTGCCTAATGCCCTATGCCCCAATTCAATTTTTGTCAATATCAAATTTTCTGGCGATCGCTGCTATTACTTCTTGCTCAAGAGGTGTAGTCTTATTGTCAAGCTGGGCAATTTTTTGACACTGAACGAGCAAGGGTATAGCAAAATCACGATTCAGCTGATTGAGCAGTATATCCAAAGACTTAGGTGATTTGATATTTTGGGCAATGGCATCTAACGAGGTAGGACTAAGTTTTACAGCTTGTAATTCTGGCAAAATTTCTTCCAAAGTCTTATCTGGATGGCTAGCCAGAATCATGTGAACTAAGATTTGATCCATGACGGCTTCTTGAGCGATCGCACTTTCGAGATACTTTTCACTTTCTGCTTTTAATGTTTCCAGAGTCTGTGGCGATGCTAGGGAAGTTGATTCATCTAGCTTGGCTTCGTAAAATCGACAAGCAGCATAACCCAATGAATAGATCATTGTTGCATTTGAACTAGCTGCGATCGCAGCACCCGCTAAGGGCACATTTCGCAGTAATCCTAATCCCGCAGCTTTCAAAAGACGACCTCCACCCAAAGCCAGACCAAAAATTGCCAAGACTTCTCCTTTACGGGCAGGATCTTTTAAATCTAGCCCGTAGTCAAATGCAATTTGATAAAGCATTTCTGACTGCAATTTTGTTGTCGCTGTTAAATCAATTGCCAACAATGCAATTGCTACTCCTGGCAAAATACTAGTGGCTAGTCCAACAGTGCCTGCTTGAGTCGCTTTTTCCACCATGATTCTGTGAGCAATCTCACTAGGTGATTCATTTGGATACTTTTGTTTGAGCTTGTTTACCGCAGCTTCTGCTTTCTCCAAATCAACAGCATCAGTAGTACCAATTAGCCAATTTAGATTTAATACTCCAGATAGTTTTCTAATCAACCAATTTTCGCTGAGGCGATTCACAACCTCACCACTGGTTTGAGTTGTTTGCTCAATTAACTTGTGTGTTTGTTTCGCTGTCGCTTCTCCCACCTCTAATGCTGTGTCTAAAACTGCTTTGCCAGTCTGAGCAACACTTTGAACAAAAGACTCTAATACAGATGGTTCATTTTCTACTGATGATTGAGCCTGGATCTTTATTTCTGAAGTTTCATTAGGTGAATTAACTGATTTATTCACTACTATTTCTTGTTGGGATTTGTCTGCCATTACTTGACACCATGCTGTAAAGCCTCTCTATAAATTTGTTGTAGCGAATTCTGAGCGGCTCTACATCCCTCTATAAACGTAAATATCAGTTGAAGATTAACTATTTTCTAGGTTGCCGCAGGCATCACGCAATTAGAAATTAAAGCAGATCGCCAGCTATTTTTGAAGCGCTTGCTGAAAAGTCTTGATGGCATCCACATGATTCACCATAAGAATACAACGTAACAACAAATCTAGATTGATCCCTTTGACTTCCTCACTACTGGAAACCCTCTCATAGTGAAGTGCTTTGTCCTCTTTCCGCAGGTGATAAACTTCTAACACACCATCTTCCCAAGTCTCCAGTCTGTTTCCAGATGAGAAATAATTTCGGCGTAGAAAAGTAGTTTGTTGATTTTAACTTCTTCTTGGGAGCAGGGCGCTCACCTTATCCTCTCACCTCTAGCCTTGTACTGATATCAGCATTATTTTCTAAAAAGTCGTTATCTTTAAGAATTTCATAGAGATTAATATCTTGCTCTAGCAAGCAAGCATGTCCGCAATCGGGCAGCACCACAATCTTGTTATTTGGTAAGATATTCCCTATCCGCTTCACTTCTGTTACAGAAGGCAAAAGGCGATCGCTACCACCGGCAATCAACAAAACTGGTTGAGTTAAGCGACTTAACTTTTCCTCATCAACTTCAAACTCTCGCAATAAAGACAATCGCCACAGAACGGTTTCTGCTGGTACAGAACGCATGGTTTTCAGCAGTTCATGGCAATCACTCCGAGAAATGCGGGGCAAAGATGCCAAAAACGGCAACAATCCCAGTGCGCCAATATCATACAATTCTGATGGCACTAAGTAAGTAAGTTGAGATGCCCAACTCAACCAAGGGCGAAGACGAAAGGACGAAGCTGGGTTAATTAAGATAGTTCGCTTAAATAAATGCGGTGCTTGGATCGCTACTTTCATTGCCAAGCAACCACCAAAGGACTCACCACACAAGTAAACTGACCTGTGAGAGCTTTTTTGTAATTCAGCGTCGATCAAGTCCAATACACTTTTTGTTAGCACATCCCAAGTGTTAAGGTCTTTCCGGGGGAGTGCCAAAGAACGGACATCAAAGCCAGTTTCTAATCCAGCAGTCTGCGATCGCAATAATTGACCTGTTCCATCCATTCCCGGTAAATATACCAATAGCGGATACTCTGGCTGTACTCGTTTAGGAGTCAGGAAACAAGGCTTTAACTCAACTTCAGAGATAGTCATCGGTCACTTGTACTGAGCGTTGTCGAAGTATTGGTCAATGGTCATTAGTCAATGGTATAAAACTTTTGAACTGTTAATTGTTCCGACAATCCAAAATCCAAAATCGAATAGCTCTAATAGCAACCTTGACGCAGTAAATGGCTAATTTCACCATGACAGTGTTCTGTCAGTTCAGCCACAACAGTTCTAGCTTGTTTTCCGTGATATTTTTTTTGATGTTGGGGTGTTATCCAATAAGGGCGACCGATTAACACCGCAACCCGACGATAAATTACCAAAGGATGCCAACCAGCTTGATTAAATAAAGGTTCTGAAGGGTCAAATACACTCAAAAGCCTTAAGGGAAAACCATTCGTGTTTACCTCTTCTAAGGAAGCGATCGCGATCGGCAAAATTGCTAAATCTTGCACGTCAGCTCGCAATGCTAAATGGGCAAATCCCCGTTGAAACTCACCCACCTGGTTTGGCTGAGTAAATTTCACCATTGGTGCAGTCCCTTCTGGAAATACTCCCACCATCTGCTTAGACTGCAATAGGAACTGCGATTGCGAAAAAAAGCTTTGTTGGCGGTTTTGAGTTTCCTCCAAAGGAAAACACCCCAATTGACCGGTGACAATCTCCCGCATTACTGGCACTTGTCCCATATAGTGATGGCAAGCAAAGCGAATCGGATTTGATAACGCCGCCATTAATATCAGTGCATCCATGAAGCTGCGGTGATTGCTGACTACCAAAACGCTAGCATCCTGGGGAATGCGATCCTCATAATAGCGAAACATTTGTGTTGAGAGTGCCGCCACCAAAGCGCGAGAAATCTCTAGGGGGCTATTTCGACTCATACCTAATCATCAATATATTCCGGTAAATATGGCGGTTTATCTTAACTTAATTTTTACATTTCTTTACTACTGCCATGACCGTCTTAAGATAGAAATATCTGATCTATAAAACCAGCTAAGTTTTCTGCACTCTACATTATGT
>NZ_JACKZS010000319.1 GCF_014222285.1 Nostoc sp. UCD121 | reverse complement strand
TTTATTCGCGTCAATCATCCGCGAACACTATTTTCTTTGTTTTACCCTCTATTTCTCCTTAACCGAGCAGTATTGGGTTGGGACTTAACTCAAAATGACGCAAATCAAGATGTTATGTAATTGAGGAAAATTTCATTTAGTCTGCAAATTTAGGGGGAAAATTTCACTTAGTCTGCAAAAAAATTTCATTTAGTCTGCAACAAAAATTGCTCAAACCCTTATTCTTGCGTTTTAAAAATTTCACTTAGTCTGCAAACCCACACCTTGATATACAACACTTCCACCAACATGCGATCGCGGAGGGTGCATGTTGGCAACGGAATAGTTTCTATTACGCTGCCGATAAATTTTGCTTGTCTTGGTATCGCCTTTGATGCGTCATCCAAGCGATAACCATTTACAGGGTGCTAACTTCCAGTTATAGTTAGCCGTAACTTATTATAGGCACAATGCAACTATAACTTTGACTGAGTGCAAAGATAGTTTACAAAAGTTGATCAGGCGGTTGCCATAATATTGGTTCAGCGAAGAGACAGAGGCATTGCTGCCAATATTGCATTTGGGAAAACTTTTCTCCCTGAAGCGGTTCCTGTCCCTCAATTTCTAAGATTCGGATCATGGATAACTGCAACCGCCTTGATGCAAAACCGTCTGGGAATACAAATTGTCTGCTTTAATTACAAAAATCATCTACTCGAATATCCCGCCAGACATCAGACACTTGCCAGCCAGAGTTGCCAATAGACTGTACTGGAGGATTGTCAAGGTGCGGAATATAATCAGGAACTCTTGATTCAGGAGCGACTACTGATTTCTCCTCAAGCTCAACCACAGGGGCAGTAGAATTGTCAGTATTAGCTTCAAGAAGAAGTTGGTCTTCTGCTTCTTCGATCAACTTCATCTGTTTCAGAGTAAGCTTGTCGGATTTTTTGATGATCTTCTTAGTATCTGTATGATTAGAAGTTTTCATTGGCTGTTCCCTTGAAGGCATTGGCTTAAAATTTGTCTGAGTAAATTTGGGAGAAGTTAGGTATAAATAATTTGCACGGAATTAACAAGGTACACCAAATCGATGGAAAATACGAGTCCCTTGCAGAAGAATTTATTAATTGTGTACAAATCTGTTTTCGGGTAGATGTTCCAGCATAATCTGTTGCTACGTCAAAAGTTTAGTGCGCCCAATGATTTCACATCTGTAGACGTGGCAAATGAACCGCTTGTAAAAAAATGGGCCCAAGACGTACTTCAAAAATGCTTTGACTGTATATTAACTAATGCAACAGCGATGTCTACGACGGGCTGCGCCTACGCAATTGGCTCAATGTGGTTCAGTTAAGAAAATTCCTCTGTGGAAGTAAGGGAACGGGGAGAGAAAAAACAGACTGATCTCAACTGTATTAGCCTATCGCCCAGGGGCACAGCATCTGGGTTTGATTGAGTAAGTTAATATAACGATTCAATAATGCATCAATGCAACAGATAATCAGCAAACCAAAGCGATCGCACCTGTGCTTGTGGCTGCGAAAGAAATTGTAGATAAATAGTGACAGCGTAAAGATAGATAATATCAACAAAAACTTACCCAGATAAAATAAATTAAGTTATTAGTACTATAAATTTTAAAACTGCCTCATTGGGATTTGAATGGGGCAGTTTTAAAATATGCAAGTACAAGATTTACAGGCTCAAGATAAGTAAAAGTCGGCAGTTTTATGGATGCTATTGCTGAAAATCTACTAATGAGTGACTTGAAACAAAAAACTGCATCCGTTAATTATCTCTATATCTCACGCTCACGAACTGCCGCCCTTACGTCCAGCTTCACGAGCTTCTTCGGAAGTGAACTCATGAGCAGTACCTTTCTCATGAGCAACTTGTCCACCTTTTTGTCCAGCTTCACGAGCTTCTTCGGAAGTGAACTCATGGGCAGTACCTTTTTCATGAGCAGCTTGTCCGCCTTTGCTTGCAATTTCGCGTTGCTTGTCTTCATCCATAGAAGCAAAGCCACGATTGCTAGTATCTGACATAATATGACTCCTTGTAACTAATTAAAGCTTTTTAGGTTTTGAGCTAATGAAACCTCAAAAGCAATTCAATTGAGTTGTCTCATAGCTCTAATTTAGCCCTGTAAATCGTAAGGATTCATGGTTCTTTGGAGATAAATAGTAACGATGAACTTATTCTTCAGATATATAACTAAAGTTATTCTTGCTACAATCCTATCCAGGCGGGCGTATATAATGCGAATATGGTACTTATTAAAGTTTGCCTGATTATTTATAGGAATCGTACTTGAATCTTGCTAAGTATACTGATAAACAAACTTTTGTATGGCAAGCTTCTAGCCAATTTGGTTTTTCAGAAATCAAATATGAGTCGTATACTAACAAAAATCCCCCGATAGGTCGGGGGCTAAAAAGTCAGAAAATAATATTAAACCTATTAGTTGCAATGCTAGCGTTCGCTTCACGGACAAAAATCTTTCAAAGGGTTGAATGACCTTTAAAGAATGATTGTGATAATCAGCACAAATAAACGCCTCAGTAAAACTTATTTTTTTCATTATCGTCCTATGGTCGTTCAGTAGCAGTAAGATTGGACACAAGACAGGTAAGGTGATTTGAGCAGCATACTCTTCCTTACCTGTATTTAAGTGAGTAGCCCTGCTCAGACAAAAATAACTTTACTCACTTGTTAGTGATTTGTATATCTCAATAATTACTGTAATTATTGAGATATACTTCACCCTGACTATGAAAGATAATTTTGTTAAGCCGAGTCATCCTCTAGACATTTAATAGAGTAGTCTTTTAGTAGATGTTTACACTTAGATTAAGCTATAAATTCAAAGTAAGTAAATATTATTTAATCTTTGGCTAAAAAAGGAGTTTTTTTATGATGTCAACTGTGATTTTTTTTGTTGGCTACACTGTAATATCTGCGTTTTTCATTTCTCATGTTGAGTAATTAGCTAGAAAGTATTAAGATTCCTATTTGATTACGGCACACTTGATAAGCGCAAATCGATTATCTATAAGGCTTTTGGGTGTGGGGTGTTGCTGAGTTGGGTGTAGTGAGGAAAAAGGAGCAACAACCACTTTGATTTTTGCAGATTTGACGCTGTTAATCTGTCCGTTTGCGTACATAGCCGATTCCACTTTGACTTATTTTATTCTTTGAACACCCCCCGCCTCCCACAGCGCACCGACAATAAATCCCCCTAGCTCCCAGTAGTCCTGTACCACTCCCGGTTGTCATTGCCGGGAGATGAGATTGTAGACTTGTACTGGAGTTGCGATTGCCACATCTGCGATCGCTTCCAGCTACAGGTAATTCAGTAGAATTATTGAGTAGAGCCGGAGTTTTGAGTGGAGAAACCAATTGAGGCAAAGTTTGACTGCACCAAGCCGGAAACTGAAGATTACGATCCTAACAGTAGGTTCAAGGGGAGACTTGCAACCATACTGCGCTTTGGCTATTGGCTTGAAGCGTGCTGGGCATGAGGTAACAGTTGCAACACACGAAAACTTTGCATCTTTTGTTAGAAAGTTTGATTTAAAGTTTGCACCGATCGCTGGCAATATGGAAGAGTTTCTGCAATCCAAGCAAGGGCAACGATTGATTGCGGGAGAAAAGTTGAAAAAAGAAGAAGGAGATAAGCTTTTACTTCAACAGTTGGAATCAGCTTGGAGTGCGTGTCAGGGAAGTGAGGTAATTATCTACACGCCGTTAGCTACCTTTGGATATCACATCGCAGAGAAATTAGGCGTACCTTGCTTTTTTGCATCAGTTCTACCGTTGACTCCCACAGGGATGTTTGGGTTTTTGAGATTTGCTCAAATAACTAAAAACCCGCTAAAGAAAGCGATAAATTATGGTAGCTACTTACTAGTAGAGTTTTTGTACTGGCAAAGATATCGTCAACTGCTCAATCACTTCAGAACAGAAACATTGAAATTGCCGCCTTTACCATATTTGGGCAGACGTTTCAGACAGAAGACTCCGGCGAATGTATCAAGAATTCCTGTATTGTACGGGTTTAGTTCACACGTGATCCCAAAACCTCGTGACTGGCCTGCATGGGTGTATGTAACTGGTTTCTGGTTTATTGACCAAGCCTCCGAATATGAGCCACCTCTGGAACTAGAGGATTTTCTGGGACGAAAGCAATTGCCTTTGTGTTTTGGGTTCGGCAGCATGACGATGCCCAATCCAGAATATCTCACACATTACATCGTGGAAGCTCTAAAGAAAACACATCAAGGCGGGATTATATTGTCAGGCTGGGGTAACGTTGGAAGAACGGTGAATATAAAAGATTCGCTACGAGTGTTTGTTCACAAGGAAGTTCCCCATGATTGGCTGTTTCCTCAAGTGCCAGCAGTAGTGCATCACGGAGGAGCTAGTACAACGGCGGCAGTGTTACGTGCGGGGACACCATCAATTACTGTACCCTTTTTTGCAGATCAGCCAGTTTGGGGAGAAAAGCTAACCCGGTTGGGAGTCAGCCCTGCGCCGATACCGTACAAGAAAGTGTCAGATAAAACTTTAGCAGCAGCAATTGAAATCGTACTGGGCGATGAGGTGATGCAGAAAAAAGCCCAGGAGTTAGGGGAGAAAATCAGGGCTGAGGATGGTGTGGCGAATGCTGTTGAAGTTTTCCATCGCCATCTAGGTTTGATTGGGTGAGAAATTGCAGACAATTAAAGAAGAAGTCAATTGCTTCCCTTTGACAAACCGGGTATTGTCTGTGGGACTGTAATTGTCTATAATCTAGGTACAAACAGAAAATAAGATACAATTTTAATCTATTTTAATAAGCAAGGCTTTAAACCCCTGTAAAAATAGTAGTAAGATTTAGTTTTTGCTATTTTAATTCCCGTAAAAAGCCACTTATTTCCCAAAAATTGCAATGAACCTATCCCACTAATAACATTTTGTGAATCCAAATGTGGATAGTAGCGAGGTCAATAAATGCGTCAAAATAAACCTTTCGACGCTCCCATCTAACGACTAGACGACGGTATTTGCGTTGATACCAAGCGAAACACCGCTCCTGCTGAAATCTAGGAACAGAAATTTTAATGGGTCTTCCTCTGTTTTTCCTTGTTTTCCAAACTCGTTTTGGCCATTGAGGGCGAATACCTCGTTTGCGTAGGGCAGCACGTTTTTCTTTGGAGTCATAACCTTTATCAGCAGCCAACACCTTGAGACGTTTACGCGGTCTGCCACGTTTTAATGTTTTTAGCTTTACACGATCAAGCAAAGGCAGTACTTGGTCTCGTTCACTACCATTGGCTGCCGTAGTGCAATTAGCTAAAGGCATTCCATTACCCTCTGTCAGCGTGTGAATCAGAATACCCTTGCCTTTGCCACCACGAGCTACGTCTTCACCGCCTCCCTTGCCAGGGGGAAAAAGACCCGTCTACCGCGCCATAATTCCAGTTTATCAGTCCTTTATCATCAGCGATCGCTAAGATACGCGCTTGTAAATGCTCAAATGTTCCGTCTTCATACCATCGTTTTAACCAACGATGAGCTGCACTCTTCGATGCCCAAATTGTTCCACGTGGTAGATCACACCACCTGCAACCACTGATCAGAATGTACAGCAGACTATTCAAAACATACCGAAATGGAACATGAGGCATTCCCCGACCACGCTCCTGCTGAAGAGGGAAAATATCCTCAAATAACTTCCATTCCAAATCACTCAATCCTTCAAAACGTCCAGCCATCTACCCCTCCTTGTTGAGAAGTAGATTACCATACTTTTATATTACAGCATTTACGGCTGTTATGAGGTACAGTAGCAGCAACTAGCAAACCAGTTTCTTAAATGTTGAGGATTTATTAAATCGAGTGCAA
>NZ_JACKZS010000318.1 GCF_014222285.1 Nostoc sp. UCD121 | reverse complement strand
AATTTTAAATATACCAAGTGTTCCTAACTATGAGTAATCAAGGCATTACAACAAATAAATTCAGTGAAGTACCTTTGGATTTACGTGCATCTGCATCTGTGAGGGTACGCAAAGGTTCATGGTGGTTGAGATTAATAACATTGTTTCTGGTAGACTATACCCTTTTATCCTTAGCTTGGGTTTTTGCAGGATATAAATCTTTTTATGGTAATTTTTATTGGGATTTACCTAATCATTACTTACCGATTTTAATAACTATTGGTATTCAAATAGGATCGCTAGCTATAGAAGGTATTTATAGAGAAGGTCAAAAACGCTATGACTATTTGAAAATTATAAAATCGCTAACTTTTTCTCATGGATTAATACTCTTTGCTTGTTTTTTGTATCAGCCAGTTATTGATATTACACGCCCAAAACTAATATTTCTATCTTGGCTTCTAAGTATATTATTTATTTGTGCTGGTAGATATAGTGTAAATATAACCTTGGAGTATCTCCGTAAACAGAAGAAAATAGTTCGTTCTTCTGTCTTCATTATTTGTGATCCTCAAGACCATGAGCAGATTGCTAGCTTTATTAAAAAAGAAAAGCACTATATTGTATCTGGAACTGCTCATGCTAATTCATTAGACAGATATCAGCGTCAAAAAACATTGAATCAACTTAATGAATTAGGTGTAACAGAGGTTTTTATATCTTGGGATGCTCTAAAAAATAGAATGTTTTTATGCTGGTTATTTCAAGCATCTGGGATTCAAGTACATATTTTACCGATGGAATTAAAACCAATTTATAAAAACGTAGAATTTAACAAAATAGGCGGAATGCCTTGTCTGAGTTTGGATTGTCCAATAATTACAGGTAAAGATTTTTGGATAAAACGTAGTTGTGATTTTTGTTTTGCAAGTTTATTTGTAATGCTATTATTTCCGATTTATATAGCTATAGCTATAGCTATAAAACTGGACTCTCCTGGCACAATATTTTACAGGCAAACCCGTATAGGTTTACATGGACAACAGTTTAAAGTATGGAAATTCAGAACTATGAGGTCTGATGCAGAAAAATTACAGAAAGAATTAGAAGCTTTAAATGAAACGAAAGATGGGATTATCTTTAAAATTAAAGACGACCCTCGTATTACTAGCGTTGGAAAATTTCTTCGACGTTATAGTTTAGACGAATTACCTCAACTTTTCAACGTTATCCTTGGAGAAATGAGTATAGTCGGTCCTCGTCCATTACCTACTAGAGATGTAGACAAGTTTTCGGAACATCATTTTATTCGACATGAAGTTTTACCTGGTATTACAGGTCTTTGGCAAGTCTCAGGTCGCTCAGACATTGTAGATTTTGAACAAGTGATAAATCTTGATCTTAACTACATTGAAAATTGGTCTCTTAGGTTGGATTTTGAAATTTTGCTCAAGACAGTTATGGTAGTTTTGAAGAAAGAAGGTGCCTACTAAGCTCGACTTCATCCATTTTTTAATCATAAATAAATGTTGGAGAGAAAACCTTTGTGATTATGTAGTTTTAGCTTAATGAAGTTCAACGGTAAGTAGTAAAATGAAAAAACTTTTGGAACAACTAGGGTTTTTGCCGGACACATAAAACCTAGTTGTTCATTTTCGATAAGCTCAACAAAAAAATTATAGTATATAGTTTAATAACTACTTTGGGAAAGTGTTGAAAAAAATAAAACATTATATTATTGCGATTTTCAGTATACTTGCTTACAAATGTAATTAATATTGTTTTATTTTCCTGTTTAATGATGATAGCTAACAGCCTGAAAGGAAATGGTTTTGTTGCAAAAATTTATGCAGTGAAAAAATGAAAAAGTAGAAAAACTTTTGACGATATGTCCGAAAAAGTAAGTATACGAAATACATGGTTATTTAGTGATTTAAAACGAATTAAGCTGAATTAATAATTTTAAGAATGGTAGAAAAATACAAATTTATAAGTAATTCCGTCTCAATGATAATCAATAGGTTAGCACAAAGTATCACAGCCTTTGTATTAACCTCTGCTATTGCTCGGACTTTAGGAGCTGAGGCTTTAGGGCAGTATCTACTAGCATATAGCTACTACTTTATCTTTGTAGGCATTGCTTCACAGGGTCTAAAGACATTGTTTACGAGAGAACTAGCCCGTGAGCCACAAAAAACATCAGTTTATTTAATTAGTGGTACCTGGCTACAGTTAATATTTAGTTTGTTTAGTTATGGGGCATTAGTGATTGTAGTCTTTTTACTTCCCTATAGCTCCACAACTTCGACTCTTTGCTACATCATGGGTTTGACGATCATTCCCTTTGCACTTTCCAACATCACGGAGGCAATTTTTCAAGCTCAAGAAAAGATGCATCTTATTGCTATCTCTACAGTTCCAGTGTATATCCTACGCCTAATAATAATGATTTGGGCGATGCAAATGAAATACAAAATTGGATATTTGGGGGTTATACTCTTTTCTTCAGAAACACTAATTCTAATAGTTGAATGGATTATTATTACACGATTAGTCAAAATTCAATGGCAGATTGATGTAAATTTTGTACTTAGAACAATTAAAAGTGCGCGTACATTTTTTGCTATTGAAGGGATAGCTGTAGTAACTGGTCGAATTCAAATTTTGATTCTTTCATTGTTAGGAAACGAGTTTTTAGTGGGTCTTTTTGGTGGAATATCACAATTACTACAACCTTTTACAATTATTGCTAACAGTATAGTTTTAGCAATGTTTCCTAGATTTTCAAAGGCAATAGATCAAGGAAGGGACAAGCAGAGGAAAATAGCAGAGAATATTATTGAAGTTCTACTAATTATGGCGTTACCCTTATTTATTGGATTGTTCTTTTTTGGTAAAGATTTACTAACTTTTGTCTATGACTCTAGCTTTGCTCAAGCAAATTTAGCACTCCGCTTAAGTGCTATGGCACTATTTTTTTTACCCTTCATACGCTCACTTTCCTATCTACTTGTTGCCAATGGTTTTGAGATAGTCAACTTGCGTGAAGTGGTCATTACCACTATATTTGGAAGCTTGGGAGGTGTAGTATTGGTTTCGCAGTATCAGTTAATAGGTGCAGCTCTAATGGTATTATTAATGACGATTCTGGGTTTTAGTCAGTATATGTATTTCACATATACTCGTCTATTTTCATTAAATTTATGGCGAATTCTGCGCCGACCTTTACTAATAAGCTTTTTGTTGATACCTGTATTTATATTATTGCAAAAAATTAACTTAGATTTTATATTCACTTTGCTTATTGCAACTTGCGTGTATAGTTTATTTGTGATTTGTCTAGGTATTCGTGCGTTCGGTGGGTTTCGTTTTTTGTGGATAAAATTTTTAGGATAACAGTAATTGATCAATATAAAAGTCTTACAGACGATCAATCAACTTTTTTAACGAGTAAATATAATTAATATGATTAAAGTTGTCCTACTACATTTTGGTTTTGAAGACTACAGCATTCAATTAGCAAATAGTCTGATTAAATATGTTGATTTAACAATAATCCAACCGAAAAATCTATCAGATGTATGTGCCAATGCTTTTGACCCCAGTATCCGTGTCATTAGCTTTAAAAAACCACGGATTAGGGACCCACGCAATCTGTTGTCTATGAACGCCATGATGCGTATTATTAAAGATATAGAGCCAGATGTTTTACATGTGCAAGAAACTAATGATCCTTGGTATGATTGGACGTTGTTAATCAATAAGATGCCACCACTAGTCACAACTATCCACGATGTGTTCCGTCATCCAGGAGATAAGACGGCTGTATTTGGTTCAGAGTATACTCGGCGTATCGCCTTCTACCGTTCCCAACAATTGATTATCCATACCCATCAACTAAAAAAAATTCTAATCGAACAATTTAATTTACCTGAAAAGCGAGTCAACGTTATACCACATGGAGAACTTGGCAGTTTGTATCAGCGTCGGTGCGATCGCAATAATCAGCCTCGCGATCCAAATACATTGCTATTTTTTGGACGCATCTGGCCCTATAAAGGATTGAAATATTTGCTTGAGGCTATGCCCTTAATTGCTGAACGTGTACCTCAAGTCAAGCTGATTATTGCTGGAAGAGGAGAAAATATCAAGCAGTATTTCCCTAATGGTTATGATGAAAACCGCTACGAGATTATCAATAGACTAATCCCTCTTGAAGAAGTAGGTAATCTATTTCAACGTAGCACACTAACAGTTCTGCCATACATTGAAGCGTCTCAAAGTGGTGTAGCAGCTTTATCTTATGGGATGGGAACGCTTGTTGTAGCTTCTGATATAGGGGGATTGAGCGAGATAGTTCAGCATCAAAAGGATGGTTTATTAGTTCCACCATGTGATGTTCAAGCCCTAGCTGATGCCATCATTTGTTTGTTAAGTGATCGCGACTTACAACAAAAAATGCAAACTGCCGCACTAGCTCGTTGCCAGCAAGATTTAAATTGGTCAAATATAGCTGCTCAAACTGTGGAAGTTTATCAAAAAGCCATGAAAACAATACATTAGTAAAAATATACTCACAAAGTTGGCATTTAACGAACATAATAATTACTCATCTAAGAAACAAAGTATTTGCCAAACTAAACTCAGACTAGAAACTCCGAATCTCTAACTGGCTTAATATATTTTCTCTATGCATACACGATTATACATATTATAAAAAATGAGAAAATTTTTATTTTCTGCCGAACAAATATTTACATTTAGTTCCTTGATGCTATATTCAGGAACCCCGCTAGATGCCTTTCTAACTGATGGCTTTACTGTAAAAGAGGGAGATAGAATTATATTCCGATTACTTTATACTTTTACATATATAGTCAGTCTTTCATTAATTGCTCTACGTTGGAAGAAAGTTACTTATGCTTTTAGCAAAGATAAGTTTATTTGGTTGCTGATTGGAGTTTCTGCACTTTCTATTTTTTGGTCTTTAGATCCAGACATTACCGTGCGTCGCGTCATTGGTCTGTCAGGAACAACTATCTTTGGACTTTATTTAGCTTCACGCTACACCTTAAAACAGCAGCTAACGCTATGTGCATATATGCTTGCCGTCTCAATATTAATGTGTTTATTATTTGTTATATTTGTACCACAATTTGGGCTCGATTCTGGATTTAATAGTTGGAGAGGAATATACCCAACCAAAAATGTTCTAGGCAAAAGATTTGTGCTTAGTGCAGCAATATTTTTATTCTTGGCCACTACTTGTAAAGAAAACCGTTGGGTTTTATGGCTTGGCTATATTACTTCTGGAGTACTTATATTATTATCTCAATCAGCATCATCAGTAGTGAATTTTATAATCATCACAGTAGCTTTTCTTGTGTATTATCGAATTTTACATTTAGAATACAAAGTATTTATACCTGTTCTGACTTTAGTATCAACATTTGGTATAGCTTTTTATTACTGGTTCATCTCGCAAGCTGATTCGATTTTAGGCTCAGTAGGTAAAGACTCAACACTCACCGGGCGCTCAGAATTATGGCCTGTTGTCTTGGAGATGATGGGAAAAAAACCATGGTTAGGATATGGCTACGGAGTATTCTGGGAGAAGAGTAGTGAATCTTCTATTGTTGTACAAACTGTACAATGGAACGTTCCTAATGCTCATAATGGATTTCTGGATCTTTGGCTATCATTGGGTCTATTGGGATTCTTGGTTTTTATAATTGGGTTTGTTATTAATTTATTTAAAGCGATATATTTAATTCGGCGGAATAAAACATCCGAAAGTATATGGCTTTTAGTTTATCTTACATTTATGATTCTTTCAAATCTAACTGAAAGTACATTGCTAGTTCAAAATAGTATGGAATGGGTACTTTATG
>NZ_JACKZS010000317.1 GCF_014222285.1 Nostoc sp. UCD121 | reverse complement strand
ATTGTTGACGGTGCGTTGCGCTCTGCGACAACACACCCTACATTAAAATTTCTTAACATAGCTGGAAATATTAGCACTGACTTACTTAGTTTCTACGGGAAAAACTCACTATCAAATTCGGAAAGTAAGGATGAAAGCGATTATCGCACCGTGGCAATCTTAAATCCTTCCCACTTATTTACTCAGCACTGTTTTGCTGACTATAGCCCTGCAAACCACTCATAGCCCTGATCTTCCCAATAGCCTTTAAGAGGTAACAAATTGCTGACGAATGTAATTTGAGTCACCCACTTACTTTGCTTATAGCCAAGTTTAATCGGCGATGCTAGGCGTATAGGCGCACCATTATCAACTGATAATGGTTGTCCATTCTTTTGATAAGCCATCAGAGTTTGAGGATGTACAGCAGAGGCAAGATCCCAGCTTTCATAGTAGCCATCAGCAGATTTGAAGTAGACATAACGGACGTTTGACTTCGGCTGTACCAGCGCTACTAAGTCTCCCAATCGCACGCCTCCCCATAGAACGATCGCAGCCCAGCCTTCAACACAGACATGGCGAATTACCATTGAAGTCAAAGGAAGTTTTTCAATATCCCCCATACTCAATTGCATCGGGTTACTAACCTCCCCATCAATCTTCAGGCGAAACTGCGCCGGATCAATTTGCGGCGTGAAGTCAAAGGAATTGATTAGCAATTTGTCTGCTTCTATGGCACTGACAGGAAATTCAGGTACTGGTTTTTGACTTAGCAGGAGTGCTTCTAGACGTTGGTTTAGTGGCTCAGATATTTGCCGCAGATTATCTGAGAACAAATTTGTCCCACAGCCACCTAAAAGAAAGCCTACCCCTGAAAGTCCAGATAGTTGCAATAATTGGCGACGGGATAAGGTGCGTTTGGGAAGAATCAGACTCATATTACCTCTACAGGAACATAGACTTAACTAGACGGATGCTTCCTACCTTCAGGGCAAGTAAGGAATGAGCAATTGTAAACAGTATGACTATAGTGGCATGGCAAGACTAAAATAGTGTATTAGACGTAGGTTGGGTGAAGCGGAGCGTAACCCAACATTCTGAGATATGTTGGGTTACGCAAAGCCTCCACCCAACCTACATTTTTTTTGCAACATTTTAGCCTTTCCGCTCCAATAGACACGAAGTGGCTTCTCGCAGGGTAGGACACAAAGGAATAAGAGAAGGAATAAGAGTTTGAGAGAGTTATTGCGTAAGTCCTACCTAAGAGTTTCAGAACAAACCTATCTCTGGCTGGCTATCCTGAACTTGGAGCATACAAACAAATTGGTGCTTAAGCCTTGATATGCGATGACTACGGTAGCAAGCTACACAACCCAATTTTCTAGAGTAATATTTTGTTAGTGAAGAATATCTGCGCTTTGATGATCCTGATACTAACCTATGGACAACAGAGGAACAAAGCGACTTTTAAAATATTTATGCAAATCTGACCATCATGCGATCGCTAACTAGCGATTAGGGTGGGCACTATTTACCCACCCTAAGACTCTAACTTGCTACTGCTTCAGCAGGGGCTGTTTCAACAGCGGTTATAGGTAAATAAACACTAACTTTTTTACGGGTTTTGCCCTTTCTCTCAAACATTACAACACCGTCGATTAAGGCGAACAGAGTGTCATCGCTACCAATACCGACGTTGTTACCAGGGTGAAATTTGGTACCGCGCTGACGCACGAGAATGTTTCCTGCACGCACAACTTGACCGCCATAACGCTTCACACCCAGACGTTGGGCGTTAGAATCGCGACCGTTGCGTGTACTACCCGTTCCTTTCTTATGAGCCATGATTTCCTCTTAATGTATCTGTATCTACTTCTTTTTATTATTCAGCAGCGGTTTCAACTTCTTCAGCAGAAGTCTCATCTAAAATGGGGGTTTCCTTCTCTGCTTCTCCTTGGGCAACAAATACTTCACCGTTAAGGGTGATGGAGTCAATCATAAGTCTGGTAATTTCCTGACGATGCCCCCGTTTTTTGCGGGTTTTCTTTTTCGGCTTCATCTTGTATACCAAGACTTTACGACCTCTGTAATGTCGCATTACAGTCCCTTCTACAGTTGCACCTGTCACTAGTGGCTGTCCAATGCTGACTGCGCCATCGTGCTGCACGAGTAATACGGAGTCTATTGTAACTTTTTCATCTGGTTCGGTAGGAAGCAGTTCAATGTCATAAAACCGCCCTGGCTCTACTCGTATTTGTTTGCCACCAGTTTCAATAATCGCGTAAGTCATGGAATTAATTGTCCTTGAGGTTGCCGTACAGGTAGCTGGTTTTTATCTCCTGTAGAGAGGTTTTTGCCAGCTTTTGTAATATGTCTACCTGATCCGAGCAGGAATTAGACAGACAATCTAATATACTATTTTATTCACAGGTGCTAAGTCAAGCTTCCATTTGCCAAAATTCGTGATGGCGATCGCTTACCCAACAATCAGAATTGATGCTTTTTATTCAAAAAATGCTTCCATCTGAGGAATGATTTTTACAAACTAGTAGAAATATTTTAGACTCAAACTTATAGTTTCTTGTCAAAATTCACACATTTATCTTATTTGTTTTAAAATTAAACTTACACGCTTAATCTAATAGTTCTTTACAGAATTTAGTGAATCGAAAAAATCAAATTACTACATTCAAACCTGATATTTAAAACAGGAGATGGATTTGTCATGACACAGCAAAACGCTACACGACTTTTTCAAGCCGTAAAAAAAGATCAAGCATTACAGCAAAAGCTTAAAGCAACAGCCGATCCAGAAGCTTTCATCAAGATTGCTAAAGAGCGTGGTTATGACTTCACAACTGATGAACTGGAAAATGAAATCAACAAGTTATCAGAAGAAGATTTAGCCGCCATTGTCAATCCAGGATGGGGAACTAGACGGCACCTTAATCCTAGATAATTTCTATTCTAGGAAACTGAAAGTATAGGAAAAACTGAATTGACAAGTTTTGTTCCTAAAGGGGATACTGTTGCATCATCTCCTTTAGGGGCATTTCTGTGAAATTAAGCAACTCTGCTTCCCATCTCCCCACCTGCCTAAATCGTGAGTTAGGATGGCTATATTTTAATCAGGTGATATGGAAAGAATAGAAGTTGAGCAAAGAACTATTTTAATTGGTTTGGCAGGTAGCCACGGCTATGGTTTAAATCGTCCTGATTCAGACTTTGATTATCGGGGAGTATTTATCGCGCCCAAAAGGTACTACTTGGGATTTGATCGTATAGAACAAAAAGATACTGGTTGGGATGAACCAGGAATATTTTCATTTTTGGATGGCAACAAAGACACAGTTATATATGAATTAAGAAAAATCCTCCTGTTATTAGCGGGTGCGAATCCCAATGTTTTAGAATTGCTCTGGTTAAATAACTATCCTTTTGTAAGCGCAGTCGGACAGCATTTAATTAATCATAAGCAGCTATTTTTGAGCAAGAAGGTAAAACATACTTACACTGGTTATGCCTTTGCTCAAATCAAAAAGATGGAAACTCATCGTAAATGGTTATTAAAGCCACCACAAAAAAAGCCAATACCATCTGACTTCGCCATAGAAGATGAAGCCCCCCTCAGCAAGGATGAGCTAAATGCTTTTCTGGAGTATCTTTATAACTTAATCAGAGGACGAATTGAGTTTTTGGAAGAAGCGGAACAGTTATACAAATTGCTGACGGCAGATATTGATTTTAAAGGAATGTTAAAACAATATACTTTACCCGATGAAACTTTAGAATATACTCAAAATTTCACCAATAGCCGTAAAGATTTTATCCGCCTGCTTCAAAAAAGCCAAAATTATCAAATAGCTTTAAGAGAATGGAAAGCTTATTTATCTTGGCAGGAAAATAGAAATCCGGCTAGAGCAGAAATGGAAAGAAAGTCGGGTTTTGACCTCAAACATGGGATGCACTGTATTAGATTGTTACGCAGTGGAGTAGAAATATTGCGTCAAGGTGAAGTGATTGTAGATAGAAGAATAGCTGGTGATGTTGAAGATTTAAGAGCTATTTTGAAAGGTGAGTATTCTTATGAGCAAGTGATGAAAATGGCAGAAGATTTAGTCACTGAAATGGAGGTTGTTTATGAACAATCTACCCTCCCTCACAAACCTGATTTAGAGCAAATTAATAAGTTGTGTATGGAATTAGTAGAAATGCAGAATTGGTGATTGGGCATGGGGCATAGCCAATTAAGTTTCTTCCCCATTCCCCATTCCCCATTAAATACTGTACATTAAATCAGCAAACCCATAGAGGCTGATGATCAGCAATAACGATGCTGTTAGTTGTGTAATTCGCGCCTGGGGTGAGGGTGCGATCGCTTCCCGCACTAAAATAGAAATAGATGCCCCAACTACTAGGCTCAAGCCTAAGATTAAATAGGGTATGTCCGGTAAAATAGTGGCTATTGCCAGCATAGCGATCGCTAATAAAAGCATCAATAATTCTACAAACCTGGGTGGGTTGTATTGGCTAGATAAAACAAAGCTGTTGAACCAAAAAGACCAAAATCTCATAGTCAGTGTTGAATATTGTTAGCGGTAGCGGGGACTTTAGCCCGTGCTGAGTTAAGAGTTGTTAGTTATGAAGCAGCTTTCCATTCAAAACTTTTAACTCCTAACTCCTCACTTCTAATTTTTAACTTCTAGCCCCTAACTTTTGACCTGTGCCGTTTTTTTGTGCAGTATCACTTTCTGGTAGTTCTACGCCAAAGACGCGGCTAAAAACTTTGGCGACTTTGTAGCCAGAATCAATCGATTCTAAGGGGTCTTTCCGCAGTCTGTGACGCAAGCATAGCGTAATCACACGGCAGATATCATCAACTGTAACTTCAGTGCGTCCTTCATAAGCTGTTAAGGCTTTTGCGGCGCGGTTACTAACAATGTCACCCCGCAAACCATCTACATCCAATTCAGAACAGACTTCAGAAATTTTTACCCGCAGTTCATAGTCAAGTTTCACTTCTGGCAAAAGCTTTTGAGCATTGACAATTTGCTCTTGCAATGCTTCTTGCTGTGCTTTGCAGCTTTCGAGAAATACTAGAGGATTTTGGTCAAAATCCGCCCGTTGTTCTACGATTTGCACCCGCAAGGCTGGTTCTTTTACCGTGTGAATTTCTGCGTGCATCCCGAAGCGATCGAGCAGTTGCGGGCGTAGTTCTCCTTCTTCAGGGTTTCCAGAACCCACAAGAACAAAACGCGCTGGGTGACGGATTGAAATACCTTCCCGTTCTACAGTGTTCCATCCACTCGCGGCGGAATCTAGCAGCACATCTACGAGGTGGTCATCTAGTAAGTTGACTTCATCTACATAGAGAATGCCTCGGTTGGCCTTTGCCAGCAGTCCTGGTTCAAAAGCTTTGACACCTTCAGATAAAGCTTTCTCAATGTCGATTGTGCCACAAACTCGGTCTTCTGTAGCTCCTAGCGGCAGGTCTACCATTTGGACTTTTTTATGAGCTACAGGAATTTCCGCCCCTTGTTCTAAGAGTTGGCGGACTTCATCACTCATCAAGTCGGGGTCGCTAGGATCGCTACTGAAAGGGTCATTGGCAACCACAGAAATTTCTGGTAGCAGATCCGCCAGCGCCCGGATAGTTGTGGATTTACCGGTACCGCGATCGCCCATGATCATTACACCACCAATTTTGGGGTCAATCACGTTCAATAGGAGCGCCAGTTTCATTTCTTCCTGGCCCACAATTGCCGTAAAAGGAAATACCACGCGACGCGCACTTGCCGTGGATTGAGCAGTTGGACTCACTAAATTACCTTAACAATATTTTTCTTATTACAGTTATCTATTGTGACACAGGTGGGGAATGGGGAAGAAACTTAATTGGCTATGC
>NZ_JACKZS010000581.1 GCF_014222285.1 Nostoc sp. UCD121 | reverse complement strand
AAACTAGCCCTAATGAAAAATCTTGTGCAGCAAGCTTGCTCACTTATTATTTCTATGGACTGGCCTCAGCAAGGGCAAGTCAAGGGGTTTTCAGTCACCAATAGCCGCTTGTGGGACTTAGTAAGTATTCAGCACCACTTTCAAGAAGATAAATTGGGTTGTAAATATCTCGTTGGGCTAACATTTAAAGTCAAAGCCGGGACATGGAGCCAATATTTCTTAAACAAGCAAGGATGCAAAGAACGCACTGCATTCTATCAATATGGT
>NZ_JACKZS010000031.1 GCF_014222285.1 Nostoc sp. UCD121 | reverse complement strand
CCCCCTGCCTTATTAGAGCAGTTTCTGGATGGGGGAGCGAATGATATTATCCAAGTTTCCACACCTGTTTTGATTTATTGTTGCAAACATCAGGGATATGCAAAACACAGATACAGATATAGTTGTTATTGGTAGCGGTATTGGCGGTTTGAGTTGTGCTGCGCTTTTGGCACGATATGGCTTTGATGTGATAGTCTGCGAAAGCCACTCCATTGCTGGAGGCGCTGCTCATGGTTTTGAGCGCAATGGTTTCAAGTTCGACTCTGGCCCGTCTCTCTATTCTGGAATATCTTACAGCCCCTCTGCTAACCCTTTGCGACAAGTGTTAGATGCAATTGGTTCTGAATTGCCATGCGTCACCTACGATACTTGGGGTTGTTGTCTACCAGAAGGTGATTTTGACACGGCGGTTGGTGCAGAGCAATTTTGTGAAGTGCTGATGAAATTCTGTGGTGATGATGCTGTTGCTGAATGGCGAGAACTCCAGCGCGTTATGGAACCATTTGCTAGGGCTGCAACTTCTATACCACCAGCCGCATTACGCTTTGATTTTGGTGCAGCTAGAACTGTGGGCCCGTTTGTCCCATCTCTGACAAAAAATGTGGCGAATATAATTAAGCTGACGGGTCCCTTCAGCCGGATTATGGATGGGGTTGTTAAAGACTCCTTTACCCGAAACTGGCTGAATTTGCTGTGCTTTCTACTTTCTGGATTGCCCGCAGATGGCACTAGCGCCGCAGAGGTAGCATTTATGTTTGCGGACTGGTATCGCCCAGATGCAATCCTGGAATATCCCATTGGTGGTAGTGGTGCTTTAGTTGACAGCCTTGTACAAGGGTTAGAGCGTCACGGTGGGAAGCTGATTATGGGCGCTCATGTAGAAGAAGTGCTTGTAGAAGGTAATCGTGCGGTGGGTGTGCGTCTGCGCGATCGCTCCGAAATTCGTGCAAAACGAGCAGTGATTTCTAATGCTTCGGTTTGGGACACACTGAAGTTACTACCAGAAAAGGCAATACCTAAACAGTACCGCAGCAAAAGACAGGCTACCCCTGAGTGTGATAGCTTTATGCACCTGCATTTAGGCATCGATGCTCAAGGATTGCAGCCAAATTTGCGGTGTCATTACATCGTAGTCAATAACTGGGAATTGGGCGTAACAGCACCTCAAAATGTGGTGGTGATCTCTATCCCTTCAGTTCTCGATCCATCTTTAGCGCCAGCAGGTAAACACGTGATTCATGTGTATACACCTGGTAATGAACCATACTCTATCTGGCAGGGAATGGATAGGAGGAGCCAAGAATATGTCGAACAAAAGCGATCGCGTGCAGAAGTAATGTGGCAAGCTTTAGAGCGGATAATTCCAGATATTCGCTCTCGCTGCGAAGTCACACTTGTTGGTACACCTTTAACTCACGAGCGTTATCTCCGCCGTCACCAAGGTTCTTACGGCCCGGCAATTCAGCCTGGAAGTGGTATGTTTCCTGGCCCCAGCACACCCCTACCAGGATTGATGTGCTGTGGCGACTCAACATTTCCCGGTATTGGTTTACCAGCAGTCGCCGCTAGTGGGCTGATTGCTGCCAATACCCTTGCACCAGTTAATAAACATTTAGCTATGCTTCAGGATATCAAGTACATTTAATTTATTGAGTATAAAATTTATTAATGTACGTTGGGTGGAGTGAAACGCAACCCAACATTACCAGCTTATTTATGTTGGGTTACGCGATCGCTCCACCCAACCTACAAAACTTGGGATAAGCCAGAAAGCCCTCATGTAGAGACGCGATTTATCGCGTCTAAAAGACTGATACGTTAGAGGATGTTTGAAAAGTTTTCTTCTTGGTAACAAAACATTCTAGATCCCCCTAAATCCCCCTTAAAAAGGGGGACTTTGATTCCGGTTCCCCCCTTTTTAAGGGGGGCTAGGGGGGATCAGTTAGTGCCTAAAATCACAGTCAACCACTTTTCAAACAACCTCTTAGAGAGACGCGATAAATCGCCCTCTCTACGAAGAATGTACTAGGCATTTCTAGGCAGAGTCTGGGAACAAGTGATTTATTCTCGCTGACTTTCTTGTCGGTTTACAGATTTGTTCTAACCCACCAGCTTATTTTCTCTAAATTAGGATCTATCTCTTGCCAAAAGCTTGCTGAAGAGTCTGCTTCTCTTGCTGCTGCAAGTGTTTTATCTATATTGTCAAAGTTTTTTTGAATTACCTGCTGATCTAATTTAGGAATATCTAATTTAAGATATTTTAGACGATTGGGTAACTCTACTTTCTCTTTTGTTGGCAAGTTAAGAATTTGCTCAACTTGTCCTAAAACTTTATCTATTGCAGTAACGACTTCTTCAATGGTCGGTTTTTTAATTTTTAACGTTAAATCTTTTTCTTGGAAAGTTTCTTCTTGACTCTCTAACTTTACTTTTACTATTTTGACAAAGAAAATATCGTAATCAACCCCACTAACTTCACCTACTTGATCATGATATTTTCCATTTTTATTAATAATTACTATGTCACCTTTCTCAATTTTGTTTTTCATAATTACTACAGCCTATAAATTAAATTGCTAAATAATCTCCTCTACAGAAAATACTACTCTAAAGCCACAAACTCTTAACCCACCATCTGACTCATTCCAGCTACGACTGGCGCTGCGACACAGTTCGGCATTGAAACTCCAAGAACCACCACGTAGCACCCGACGATTAATATCACCGCCAACTTCCCAGGCTGTTCCATCTGAGGGTGCATCGCTGTAATTGTTGTGCCACGAGTCAGCGCACCATTCCCAAACTAGCCCGTGCATATCGTACAATCCAAAGGCGTTGGCAACTTCAAAACTGCCGACATTTGTTGTTTCTCTACGAAATTTGCTTTTTGTTTCGATAGTGCAACTGACTAACTCAGAGGTAATGGTTTCGCCAAAGTGGAAGGATGTTGTAGTTCCAGCCCGACAAGCATATTCCCATTCAGCCTCACTAGGTAAACGATAGTCGCGTCCAGTTTTTTCTGATAGTCTGAGACAGAATTCTACAGCCTCATACCAAGATACATTTTCTACTGGTCTATCTAAACCTTTAAATTTCGACGGATTGGGATTTAAAGCTTGTTTGATTTTGGGTAAAGCTGCTACTACTCTCCACTGTGCTTGAGTTACGGGAAATTTTCCCATAAAAAATGGTTCGACGGTAACTTTATGCCGAGGACGTTCATCAGCATCTCCTTCAAACTCTGGTGAACCCATCATGTAAGTACCGCCAGGAATCGATACCATTTCTAAGGTGACAGATTTACCCAATTCTTCCGCAAAGAAGTTGGCATTACCACTCATGCGGTTTACTTCTCTACCACCTGTGTCTACTGTCACTACGTCAAATTCAAAAGTTTCTAAGGGAGGTAATGGTACGATTATTTTTTGTGGTAGCGGCGGTAATATAGGTTGAGACATCGAAACAATTTTCAGGGCAACAGGTTCAATATTCGATGTTGCAAAATTCAAATCGTTGATAACTTCTACTGCTGTTTGATATCTTTCACTCGGTAGATGTTTTAGTAATTTCTCTAAAATTCTTCCTAAATCGTCGCTAATAGTAATGCCTTTTTCTTGTAATCGTTCGCGCCACAACCATTTAGCATTCATGGCATCATAAATAGGGTCATTAACCTGTCCAGAAGCATCCTGCAAAGGTAAACATCGAGTTAAAAGACGCACACAAGTTACACCCAAAGCATACAAATCACTACCGTGACAAGCAAATCCAGCCATTTGTTCGGTTGGGGCATAACCAAGGGTATAAATTACTGTCGCTTGTCTTCCTAAACTGGTTTGTGTTACCTGTTTAGCACCGCCAAAATCAATTAATACGGGTTTTTGATCACTTGCACGGCGGATAATATTTTCTGGTTTGATATCCCGATGAATAACGTTATGGGTATGAATAAATTCTAGAACTGGCAATAAGTCAGCTAAAAGTTCCCAAATCTGTTTTTCACCATAGATTTGTTGCTGAACTTCTTGTAAGAGAGTTTTTCCTTGAATGAATTCTTGGACAAGATACAAACTAGCACCTTGCTCAAAATAAGCTAGTAATCTAGGAATTTGGGTATGATTCTCTCCCAGTTCATACAACCGAAAAGCCTCTTCTTTAAAAAATTCTGCTGCTTTGGTGCGTTGTCCAGTTCCCTGAAATTGGGGGAAAAATTGCTTGATGACGCAAGGCGCGTTTAGTCTGTCTACATCTTCTGTAGCATAGGTTCTACTAAATCCACCTTCACCTAAGAGTCTTAATACGCGGTAACGGCTTCTTAGAAGTTTGCCAAAGTTGCTTTGTCCGCAACTCACGCAAAATCTATTGCTAGCAGAGTTGAATGGATTTGAGCAATTGGGATTTTGGCAGATTTGCATAATGAGGGGGAAATAGCATCTTCTCCAAAGTTAGCCCCAATATTATCTAATTGAAAACAGTTATGTAGAGAAGCGAACACGGAAGTTTATTCATGTGCTTAAACTCCTTTCAACATGAAAACAAGAAGATGAATAAATTTTATATATTTATTTATGTTGGGACGTTTCTAACTATTGGTAAATACAAATACATAAGGATGAAGAATGTAGAGGAGTTTACATTGCAACGTCTCTTTGAATATAGCTTTTTTTGCCATCCCAAAAAGTTCATGGAGAACCAAGTTATCCATAATTTTGATTATTAATTACAAGTTTTATTTTTAGCTTTTATTTTCTCCAGAAGCGCGAATTAATTCAGCTATAAATGCAACCATCGCAGATACTGAAATCAACATGACACTCAAAGCGTTAATATCAGGCTTGACTCCTGTTCTAATCCGACTAAAAATTTCCATTGGTAGGGTGTTAGAACCGCTACCAGCAGTAAAACTAGAAATCAGAAAGTCGTCTAGGCTGAGGACAAAGGCCAAAAGACAACCAGCCAAAATACCAGGCATCAGTTGAGGTAACAATACTTGCATGAAAGCTTGGATTGGTGTAGCACCTAAATCTAGTGCTGCTTCTTCTAAGTGGGGATCTAAATTGGTAAGTCGTGAAGCAACCACAAGTCCAACGTAGGCGAGACAAAACACGATATGCGCTGCAACTATCGTCCACAAACTTAGGGGTATGGCAAAGGCGGCTAAACAAACTAGGGTTGCCACTGCGATCGCAATATCAGGAATAATCAATGGTAGGTAAGCAACACCCCGATACAATTTCTTGCCAGGAAATTCGTAACGCGCTAACCCAACCGCCATCAAAGTTCCCAGCACGGCTGAAACCCCAACTGCACAACCAGCAACGATCATACTGTTTTGCAAAGCTGATAAAATGCGATCGTCGCTGAACAACTTGCGATACCAATCGAGAGTAAATCCTTGCCAAGTTGCGCTATAGGGCGACTGATTGAAGCTATAAAAACTAAGTACCAGTATAGGCAGGTACATGAACACAAATATTACTAGTGAGAAAACCGCCTGCCATGAGACACGCGGTTTTTTGCGAGATGGAAAGATATTCACGTTTATATATATGATTTTTATTGATGGAAATACAAAATATCATATTTAATGTAATAAGTCAATAATTTAACTCTGTTTTCTCCCTCTGGACTACTAGGGAATCCAACTCATGGAGGTAGAAAAATTAAATTCTCGTGACTTCTTATTGCCTTTAAATAAGGTTAACAGGAACAGAATTGATTGTTAAACCTCATCTATGTTGAAACCAAGAGTTTTTTAAAAGATATATTAATTTATGTAGGTTGGGTGGAGTGAAACGCAACCCAACATTACCACCAAATTTTATGTTGGGTTACGCGATCGCTCCACCCAACCTACAAAACTACGGTTCTCAAGATAAACGAGGTTTACCTTGAAAAACTTGGATAGAACTTCTAGCAAAATTGCTGTTTTTGATTTCAAACTACCTAATTTACCAAAATCTGCCTTTTGGACAGCTACAGCTTATCTTTTAGAGTAGGGAAAGCCGCCTAAAGAGTGCTTGTAGGTTTTATTATTTAATTAATATTTGTAAATCCGATAGTTGATCAGCGGAATTGGATATTTATCACCCAATATCACTATCTAAAGTTAATTTTGGCTATTTTATGAAATTATTATCAATCACAAAATATATATTTAAAATTACACTAAACAACCAAAGATTAATATATCGGAATAAATTTACCTCTTTAGGAGTGGGTAATTTCCGTACTAGGATAGACGAATAATATAAAAAAAAGATCATAAGATTTGAAGACAATTGTTAATAAGTTTAGAATCTGAAGTTAGTTTCTGATGCCAAGTCAATCAATTACAAGCACTACGACAACAGAAATAAAAAACTTCTAATTCTAGTTTTATTTTTTAGGAGGTTTGTGATGAGAATTGCTCAAGTAGCTCCATTATGGGAAAGAGTTCCACCTCCAGCTTATGGGGGTATAGAGTTAGTAGTGGGGTTACTAACCGATGAATTAGTCCGACGCGGACACGAAGTAACTTTATTTGCATCGGGAGATTCTATCAGTCTGGCAAAACTAGTGTCAGTTCATCCCCATGCCCTCAGACTCGATCGCACTATCAAAGATTACAGCGTTTATGAAATGCTGAATCTCGCTTCGGTGTATGAACGCGCAGAAGAGTTTGATATTATTCACTCCCATATAGGATGTGGGGCGCTGGCTTATGCAAATCTCGTCACAACCCCTACGGTTCATACTTTGCACGGTATTTTCACCTCTGACAACGAAAAGATGTTTAGTTTTGGTAAAAAACAACCCTACGTCAGTATTTCTGATGCACAACGAGAACAAAAGTTAGGGTTGAATTATCTAGCAACGGTCTACAACGGAATTGATGTCAGCAGTTATAATTTTCACGCCCAACCAGAAGATCCTCCCTACCTAGCGTTTTTGGGTCGGATGTCTCCTGAAAAGGGAGCGCATTTAGCAATAGAAATTGCAAAACAAGCCGGTTGGTGCTTGAAAATGGCAGGTAAGGTAGATGTCGTTGATGTGGAATACTTTGAGAAGGAAATCAAACCGCACGTTGACGGAGAGCAAATTCAGTACTTGGGTGAAGCTAATCATGCTCAAAAAAATGCTCTCATGGGAGGCGCATTTGCAACTTTGTTCCCCATTACTTGGCGGGAACCCTTTGGATTAGTCATGGTTGAGTCAATGGCTTCGGGTACGCCAGTGATTGCGATGAATTTGGGGTCTACTGAAGAGGTAATTTCCCACGGTAAGACGGGTTTCCTCTGCAATAATATTCAAGAGTGCATCAGTGCTATCGATCGGGTAATAGAGTTAGACCGTCACACTTGTCGCCAATATGTCGAAGACCTTTTCAGCGTTGAGCAAATGACTGATGGCTATGAAGCGGTTTATCAACAAATAATAGCAGAACGATTTTCTCGGAATGGGCATTCACGCAGTTTGATTGCTTTAAGTAGCGATCGCATTTAATTTGTGTGCCTAAAAAGCGATCCCCCCTAACCCCCCTTAAAAAAAGGGGGAACCTGAGCCAAAGTCCCCCTTTTTAAGGGGGATTTAGGGGGATCTTATTTTTTAGTAAGGGATTTTCAAGAAACAAATTATCCAAGAAAACGAACCACAGAGGCGCAGAGGGCACAGAGAGATGAAGAAGAGAGATGATTGTTGTATAAGATTTTTGAATGTTTTTTAATTTGGCAGTCCTTAAACAAAGATTGCTACCAAATCACGCGATTGCGCCATTTTTCCAATGTCTTGGCTTTAACCCCTGGGACTCTTTCTAAGTTTTGTAAAGATGTAAATTTTTGCTGTTGACGGCTAAAAATTATCCGTTGTGCTAACTTCTTACCCACGCCAGGGAGAGTTTCTAATTCTTCCAAACTTGCAGTGTTAATATTTATTTGTTTAATTGCTTGTACTTCACTTGATGAAGAACTTTTTATCTGGGGACAGCGTGTTTGTTCTAATTTAACTTTTTCTTGAATTGCTGGTGGTAAGCCGGGTTTAACTTTGGTATAAAGACGAGCAAATTCTCGCACATAGTGAGCCGCAACTATGGGATTTTCAATTACTACAAGTGTCTCATCGTTACCATTATTGGCAGCATCTGACCAATTATGAGAACCTGTAATTACTGTTTGGCTATCTATTACACTAAATTTGTGATGCAATAAATCGCCTTTAGGTAACACAGGTACACCTACAGTAGTAATTGGATTTTGCCAAGGATGGTTATCAACTTCATATTTACATTTATTACTGAGAGCAACTCCCATCATATCTAAGGCTTCACTGTAGGGACGATATGCAAATTGTGGTTCAATTAAAGCGCGAATTTGTACATTTTGTTGATGGCGATTTTCTAAGATATTGGCAAGTCGCTGATCGGAAAAGACAAATAAGGCCATCTCAACAGATTTGGTTGCTGAATCTAAAGTTTTACCAATTAAGCCATTACTACTGTTACTCCAGGGTTCAGTCGGAGAAGTTGGCGAAAATTGCACAGTAATTGTGGTTTGATTTAATGTAATTTTTTTAGGCAATCGCATCGGTTTTTGTAACCCAAATCGACTATCTGGCTTACCTCCTGGCCCATCTCCCCACATAATATTAAACTCTTCTGTAAATAAAGATGCTAATTCTGGGCTGTCAATCTGCAATAAGTTATTGGCATTGCCTAAAGTATTGAAATTTGTAAAATCACCAGATGTATCACTTAACGTAAAATTCGCTGAAGTGATAATTACAATGCGATTATCTACAATCACAAATTTATGGTGCATCAAGCTGCTACCTGCTGAACCATCTGCTCGATCGTCTATCCAGGGAATTTTAGCATTCTGCAAAATTATTAAAGCATCTCTTTGATTGATTTCTGCTGGGCTGAGTTGATTATCTTGGTTAATATCGATAAATTTGCGGAATTCGTTGTAGCGTTCTTGTTCCCTTTTATCTAACTTACTTACTTCGGCAGATGTCAAACTACTCCAAGGTCTGCTGTAGATATTTTCTAAAATTATCCTGACTTTTACCCCAGCTTTTTGCCTCTCAACCAATGCTTGGGCAACTTTGGGTAAACGTAACTCTTGCACCGCCACATCGATCGTAGATTTAGCGTGCATAATAGCATTGACAATTTCTTTTTCTAAATCATCCCCGAAGCGAGTTTGCTGACGGTAAGCTTCTTTGTATTCTGAAGACTCAGAATGGTTAAAGTAAACTTGAACTAAAGGGTCTTGTGGTAAAGGTGCTGGACGCTGATTGAAAGACTGGACTCGTTGACAACCAGCGAGGGAGAATATCAGTAAAAAGATATATGAAAAATATCTTTGTCTAGAGATAAGTTGCACTGTAATCTGTTAAAAGTGGATTGGGAGTGGACAGATTTATCATTCCCAAAATTTTGTATTCTAAATTAATTAGAAAAATAACTTTCCAAACAAAGGGAAAAATCTACTCCTAGATGCAGAATTGCCAAGATTTTTTTCAGGATTTATCCAGGTAAACTGCATCTTCTGAAAAGATCGCCAGCCTATTACCAAGTGTGTTCTCACCATTATCGGCTATATGCAAATTTATCTAGATTACAGCGCTACTACCCCCACTCGAAAAGAAGCGATCGCAGTTATACAAACAGTCCTGACTCAACAGTGGGGCAATCCCTCCAGCTTACATGAGTGGGGACAACGGGCTGCAACGGTTGTTGAACAAGCCAGAGTTCAAGTTGCTGGTTTAATTAACGCCGCCAATCCTGAATCAATCGTTTTTACCTCTGGTGGCACTGAGGCAAATAATTTAGCGATTATGGGTGTGGCTCGGTTGTATGCTGTTCCTCAACATCTAATTATTTCCAGCGTCGAGCATTCCGCAATTTCAGAAACAGTAAAGTTACTAGAAATGTGGGGTTGGGAAGTTACGCGCTTGTCTGTAGATATTAAAGGTAGAGTCAATCCTGTAGATTTAAAGGCGGCGTTGCGACATAACACAGTTTTGGTTTCCATAATTTACGGTCAAAGTGAAGTAGGGACAGTGCAACCGATCGCAGCATTGGGTAAAATTGTGCGATCGCACGGCGCTTTGTTCCACACCGATGCAGTGCAAGCTGCGGGACGCTTACCCATAGATGTGCAACAACTAGACGTAGACTTAGTTAGCCTTTCCAGTCATAAAATATATGGGCCACAAGGTGTAGGGGCGCTGTATGTGCGTCCTAGTGTGGAATTGATGCCCTTATTGGGTGGTGGTGGGCAAGAAATGGGGCTGCGTTCTGGTACGCAAGCAGTACCGATAATTGCCGGGTTTGGTGTAGCAGCAGAATTGGCAGCGCAAGAATTGGCTACAGAAACACCACGATTGATTGAGTTACGCGATCGCGCCTTTGCTCAATTAGCTGAGATTCCTGGTTTAATTCCTACAGGGGATATTAGCGATCGTTTACCTCACCATGTCAGTATGTGCTTAGAAAACGCTGATGGCAAAAAACTTAGCGGTAAAGCCTTGGTACGACAGCTAAACCTTGCTGGCATCGGCATCAGTGCTGGTGCTGCTTGTCACAGTGGTAAACTTAGTCCTAGCCCGATATTGTTAGCGATGGGCTATTCCGAAAAAGCCGCCTTGGGGGGAATTCGCATCACATTGGGGCGTGATACAACTGAAGCTGATATAGATTGGACGGTAATGGTATTGAAGCAAGTTTTGCAGAGACTGACACCAGATTTATCTTTAGTTAAGCGTTAAATTCTTATAAAGAATAATCAAAAATTCGATGACTTTAAAAAAATTCACCTAGAAGCTACCTCTTGGAGTTGTATAGGAAGTTGGGTTCCTGTAATCAGAATCGCGTTGAGTATTTAGAGTCGCTGCTTCCACTTTCAATAAAGTAGCTTTTGTGGAACATAAGCAATACGTAGAGCAACTTAATTCAGGGATTACGGGAAAAATTGGAAGAGAAAAGGAAGCGTAACTTCATGCACGACTAGGTTATGAAATGCTAGCTAATTTAAGGATAAAACATCATGAACACTGCAAAACTCACCACTGATGGCACTCACCAAATAGTTATTTTACCCGAAGACTTTCAACTCACTGGTACTGAAGTTTATATCAAAAAAATTGGTAATCCCATTGTCCTCATTGCCAAAGACAACCCTTGGGAATCCCTTATTGATAGTCTAGACAATTTTTCTGATGACTTCATGACTAGCAGAGATCAGCCACTCCTCGACACCAGAGAGAGCTTTTAAATGCGATACCTGCTTGATACAAACATCTGCATTTACCTAATAAAGCAAAAACCCCAAAAAGTACTGGATAAAGGAGTTCAAGCACGACTTAATTTTTATGACTTTTGAGGCTTTTCTTGAATGAATAAATTCATCATTGGGATTGGGGTGTTCATTGGCTCTACCATTGGCAGCTACATCCCAGTCTTGTGGGGTGGAAGTTTGCTATCGTTCGCCTCGATCTTCTTTAGCGTTATCGGTGGTATTGCAGGGATTTTGCTTGCGTATCGCGTATCAAAATATCTAGGTTTTATCTGATCGGCGCTCTATGCCATTGTCGCTGAAAGTTTTAAACGAGTCTTTTTCTAACAGATAAAATTTTAAGTGTGTCTTCTGTGCGATCGGATCGCACTCTAAATTTTGGATGTAAAACAGCTTTGTGTTTACTCCCTCAATCATAGCCAATACTGGAACAATGGAAGTAATGCTAAAGTGACACAAAAAACTATGAGTGAACTTCCTAATACCCTTGAAGATGCGATCGCCCAATCTCGTACAGCCGTCCAAGCTGCCCTTGCTGATGGTTGTAATCGCATACAAGTTGAGTTACTGTTTCCAGAACTCAAGTTTATGCCGGTGGCGGAACAATTTCTGCCACTGTTTACAGAATACGGTTCCCGTTTGAAGATTTTCTTTGCTGACGCGGGTGCTGCGGCTTTAGCCCGTCGCAATTGGACAGATGCACCATTTCAAATTTTGGATATTGGTACGGGAAGGACTGCTTCTTTGCAAACAAAAATTCAGCCAGAGGACGAAATTTTCTTATTCATTGTCCCCACTTCCGTAGAAGTACCGCAGGTGGAAAAGCTATGTCAAGAAATAGGCGATCGCCCTTTAGTCTTCTTAAATCCCCGCTTAGAAGATGCTGGAACTGTGGGTATTGGTTATACAGCGAGAAAAATCCGCGATCGCTTTATCAGTACCATTGAATCCGTCTACTACCTTCGTCCTATAGATGATGAAAGTGCCCTATATCGCTGCTACCCTGGACAATGGGAAGTTTGGCTAGAAACCAACGGCGAATATCAGAGAATTGCCGAATTACCCACCAAACCATCGGGTGATGATTTGGATCTCATTCTTTTAAAAGGGCAACCGCAAACAGCAACAGAGGCGACATCTGCGAAAAAGCCCAGTGTGTTTAAGAGTTTGCAACGCTTTCTAAAAGCGTTGAGTAGTTAAGATAATGCAGAGGTAGCAGGAGGAAACTCGCTCATCTGCTGCCTCATATTGAGTTTTTTATTTCTAAAACAGAAACTTGATGTATTTTGCCAAAGAGACGCGATTAATCGCGTCTCTACAACTTGTTTAATTCGCTTGCAATGGTGCATTCAAAACTTTCTCGATGCGATCGCGTGTTTCTAATAAATGCGCTTTGGTGTATTCATCTTCAGAATTAACTCCTTTGAGTTTCTCATCTAGTTGTTTGAGTTTATACCAAGCTAGAGTCCGAGCATCTTCTGGGACATATTCTTTTCGCAACACCATATTAGTCAAAATGTCCAGGTATTGGCGCTGCAAGCCTCGCCGTAAACTGGCAATCTTCATTGGTTTACCTTTTGGTTTGATTACTTCTGTCCAGATACCTGATTGCAAAGTGTCAAATAGTTCCGGTAGAGTCAGTGCATTTTCTGCCTTAGTTTTAAGTTCAATATCCTTGAGGCGAGAGAGGCGATCGCCGGAGAGTAAATCTCGCAATACAGAACCCTGCATGAGTAGCACTAAGTCATGAATAGGAAAATCCAAACGACCAACCTGGGGAGAACTACCCCAATGTCGCCAACGGGAAGGTGCTAATTTATTCAGTAGTTCGGGTGAAAAGCTCAGAGCATCTTCTGCAAACAAATATTTTTGCAAGGTTTCTAAAGCTTGTCGTTGTTCTTTAACTGGTACTGCTTCGAATGGTAATCGCTTTTGCCCAACTCCAGAGGGGATTTCGCTAGGGTGAATACGATAAAAAGACTGTCCGCCGATGTATTTAGTGGTGTAATATATTTGTTGAAAATAGTTACCCAATACTGTACTAAAACGCTCGCTGACATCGCTGTAACTATCACCAGCTAATGGGTAACGTTTATCGAGACGTTCCCACATCACCCGCGAATTATTCAACTGCCACTGAGAATAAAGCAGGACATTACCACTGTTATCCCAAGCATCAGCAGTTGGGTCAAGGTCATAGACATCTTCATCTGTAGAATAACTCAACTCTGGCTTAAATGATTGTTTGGCAATTTCCTCCAAAATTGGCTTTTCTGCTATGGGAGTTGATGTCTTAATTGGAATGTAGCCGTACTTAATCGCCCATTCATCATAAGGCCCTACCATACTAGGAAAATAATCTCCCTGTTTTGTGCCTTGAGGGGCAATATTTGGGGGAATGTAGTCCATTACGGAAGTTGTCAGACCTTTATTTTTGGTAATTTCCGTATTATTCATCTCCTCTGGTGCTAACAGAGTACTACCACGAAAGTTATGACGTAAACCAAGAGTATGTCCAACTTCGTGAGCGATGATTAAACGTAAATATTGATTGGTATATTCTTTCACCTGATCTGGAGTGGCCATGCTATCTGGCAATAGTGACATCGCCAGGGAACCAAGGGCAAACTGGTTAGCAGCTTCCATTCCGTAGCATAAATCGTACTCGCCTGCCATTTTAGATAAACGGTTCAACAACTCTTGTTGCCCTGGCATCTGCTTGGGTACACCATTATTTTTGCCATCTAAACCATTGGCGCAAAGTAGACGATTTTGCATCAAAGCTGATAAGGTCGTCTGGCTTTGTGTTTGGCTGGGTTGGACAATTTTGCGATACTCATTTTTAAGCGCCCGGACAAAGCTGGCATCTACGAGAATGTCTGCATCCAAAATTTCTCCAGTCAACGGATTAACGCGGGATGGCCCCATTGCAAAATAACCATCGACTGTGTTAATCCAGCGAACTGTGTTGTAACGAATATCTGCTGGGTCCCATGTTGCATCATCTGGCATTTGGCGGACTTCAATTGCATCCTTGAATCCCGCTTTGAGAAAGGCTTTGTTCCACATTAGGATACCTTCTTTCATCGCATCGCGGTACTCCAAGGGCACAGCATTATCAATCCAGAAGACAATCGGTTTTTTGGGGCGAGAAATTAATGCTTTTGGGTCTTGTTTTTCCAAATCCCAGCGATTTATGTAACGCACAAAAGAATCGCCCTTATCGTCTTTGGATAAATCTTGGTAGGCGGTGATGAAATAGCCAATGCGCTCGTCAGCAAGGCGCGGTCGATAATCTTTATCAGGTAGCTGGGAGAGACTATAGTGGACGCGCAAGGTATAGCCACGGTTATCAGCTAACGAACCAAAATTTGGGGTTTCACTGTCAGGGGTACCGCCACCAGAGAAATTTAAAACTGACTCAATTTCTAAGTTTTGAGGAAAAGCTTTAGCAGTACCAAAATAGGACTGATCTGTAGTTGCTGGGACTCCTAAACTTGTAGATAATCCGCCTAAATCTGTCAGTAATAAATCGCCCAAATCGATGAGAAGAGTTTTGCGTTGGGGATGAATGCTTTTTATGGAGATGCTGTAGAGTACAGAATCACTAAAAGACCGAGCTAGCGATCGCACTTGAGGATCTCCCTCACGAGTGCGAAAATTGACATTGCGGATGACAAAGTTTAATTTATCATCTACCCGTTGGAAATAGAACAAAAAATCTTGTAGAGGCATACCACTGTAAATACCCCTTTCCCCAATGCCCGATTCTAGGGTTGCCGTAGCGAGGTAATTTTTATTGAGTTGCTCTGGCTTAATTTCTAAATAAATTTTATTCTTTTCTTTATTGCGATAAAGAGTGAACAGCCCCCCTGACTTTTGGGTGTCTTTCACTACTTCATCAAAAACCTCTAAATCATCCTTTGCTGCTGGTGTTTTGGCAGGCTTAGGCTTTTCTGCGGGTTTTGCAACTTGCAAAAATGGTTGCTGTCCTGCTTTTTTAGAATCTTTTACTACCCAAATAAACGGTTGAGGCTGTACGTGTTTATTTTGATTAACCACCCATACTTGCCCTGATGGTAGCCTCTGTTTCTGAGAAATATTGATACTATTTAGCGATAATGCTGAGATTTTAGTTGAAGAAGTTTCTGTCGTTAACTGATTATTGGCTGTAACTACGCCTTTTACAACCCCCACAGCCTTATGGTTCGCTGAAAAATCTGGAGCAATTCCATTGACAAATGGTGATTTGGCGTTAGCTGTTGTTATTCCTAAAAATAAACCATGTAACAAAATCATATAAAAAGTTAATCTGTTGTTCATCGCATCAATCCCCCAATAACGATTCGGTAGTTAAGTTTTAACTTTTGCAAAGTTATGTAGCCTGCTTTTTGCTAATTCTTTCAGCTGCTTTATATAAAGCAATAAAGTTTAGACTTCAATTTTAGTTGCCATTTTTCCGTAATGTTCACGCTGTTGTACAGATGGATTTTTCCTAACAATTGCGTCTATTACGATGAGTAAGTATTATTTTTACATCAGACTAGTAAATATCTTTGGAAAAAAGTATCACAAATCAACCAAAGTCGGAAAAATACTTGATTTTTGGAAGAATTTTTCCGATCGCACTTATTTACATCAAGAGACGAAGCTTGATGTGGCTAAGGGTTAGCGAGAAGCTACGCTTCAAAAACGCCGTCAGTATAGCCCATCATAAATATCGACAACACATGATATTTTTCGTGTAGTATTTATTGATACTATTTATTTTGGCAATGATAAACAAAGTAACAGAGAAAAAATTTTAGTTCCAGATTATCAAAACAGTAATTTAAATGTAACAACGGACACAGAAATGTCAACATATTTATCTCAAGTTTGGCAACTGCTGAGAAATTATGTGAGGGATATAAGCTTACAAGAGATGCCAAAGACTACATCGGTGGAAACTAAAGTCGGTTTATCTCTAGGAAAAAGTATTAAAGTAAACAAAAGCGTTAAATTTTCTCAAGGTAATTTACAGGAAGATTTATGGTTTCAAAGACTGCAAGAAAGCTTAGAAAAATGGACAATATCAAAGAGCAGTTTGACTTCTAAGATAGGCGATCGCATATCGGGGCCGCTACCATCAGAGTTATGCTTAAAAGTGCGCGACCGCCAGATGTATGAAGAGATTTATGATTTACTAGGCAATGGAGCGCTGAAATTAGAAATAGTCAACCAAATAATGGAATTGGTTGTGACTAGTCAAAAGATTGACCCAGAAGTGCTTTTCTGGCGACTAGAAGATTTTTATCGTCGCTGGTGTCAGGGAGAATTTATTGATGCTACACCAGATGATAACCTGCCTCAGAAAACAAAATTAAAGCTAGCAACTCAAAATATTGCGATCGGGCTGAGACAGGTAGACATCTATACAGGGTTGAACGTACTGATTTTACTGTTAGAGTTACACCGCTACGCCCAAGAGCAAGATGAACTCAAAGAAAAAATTACCTTCTATCCATCAGCCCAACCAGATACAGACAATTTTTTCACATCCCAACTGCTGCGGATCATTAACTATAGCGATTCCCTAGACATTGGCAACTTTAGCAGTATAGTCGGGCAATTCCTCAAAGGTGGTAACTTTCGTAGTGCTTACTTGGGAGATGCCAACCTTACCGGGGCAGACTTTAGCGGTGCTGACCTCAGCCTTGCTTATCTCGGCGATGCCAACTTAACTGGCGTAAACTTCATTGGTGCTAACCTTAGCTGTGCCAACTTCGGCGATGCTAACCTTAGTGGGGCTAACCTTAGTGGGGCTAACCTTAGTGGGGCTGACCTCAGCAGCACTAACCTTAGTGGTGCTAACCTTAGCTGTGCCAACCTTAGCCGCGCTGACCTGAATCGCGCCGACCTTAGCAGTACCAACCTCAGCCGCGCCGACCTGAATCGCGCCGACCTCAGCCGCGCCGACCTCAGTAGCGCCGACCTCAGTAGCGCCGACCTCAGCAACGCCATCCTTTTTGGTGCGAATCTAAGTGAAGCCAACCTCAGCAACGTCAACCTTAATCATGCTGACCTCTGCCGCGCCGACCTCAGTGGTGCTGATTTGAGTCACGCCATCCTCAACGGTACTAATCTCAGCGATACAATTCTTTTCAGCACCAACCTTAGTGATGCCATCCTCATGGCTGCTGACCTTAGCTATGCCAAACTTAATGGTGCCAAACTAAACAATGCCAGACTTAACGGTGCAATGTTCTTAGGCGCAGACCTTAGCGGCGTAAACCTGAGTCGGGTAAGTCTCAACGAAGCTGACCTCAGTGGAGTGATTCTCAGCGAAGCCGACCTCAGCGAAGCTGACCTCACCGACGCAATCCTTTTCGGTACAGACTTCAGCCATGCCAACCTTAACAGTGCTAACCTCAGTGGCAGTAACCTGAGTGGTGCAATCCTCAATGGCGCGAATCTCAGCCACAGTAATCTAAGTTACGCCATTCTCGGTGGTGCAGACCTCAGCGATGCCAATATGGAAAAAATGACCTGGGGTAAAAAACAGCAATGGGAAGGCGTGCGGGGATTAGAGACAGCAGTTAATATCCCGGAGGCATTGAAAGAACAACTGGGGTTGAATTGAAATCAGGGGGATGAGGGGGGTGTTGCATAACAGTGGGATGAATTGGAGCAAGCTTCTGAGGTAAAGGAAGCAGGGGGGAATGAAAGAAAGTTGCCAAATCATCCCGCAATTAGGCAATACCACGAGGGGAAAGGTAAAACCCAAACTTTAAACACCAACTTCCGAGTTCAAAGGTGCAACTTCCGAGTTCAAAGGTGCAACTTCCGAGTTCAAAGGTGCAACTTTCAAGTTCAAAGGTGCAACTTCCGAGTTCTAAACACGACTTTCCGAGTTCCGAACACCAACTTCCGAGTTCCAATCTTAAAAGATGGGGATCTCAGCTTGGGTAATGAGCAATACCACCTCAAAACCAGTTCTGAGTTTGCTAACTGTACATCACAGAGCTATATCCCGCTTGCTAGAGTGTAAGTCATTCACGTAGAATATAATGCCATTGTTGCGGCAGTTCTCATGACTTCATCTGCGTCGTTTGACACATTAGAGTCTTTACAGGCGGATATCGCTGAATTGATTACTCGCTTACCGACATTAAAAAATCGGCAATTTATTCAGCAAGCACTTGCTACTATTGTTCGTCTAGCTGATACCGAAATTGAGCGTCTCGATTGGAAAATATTGTCGGCTGCGTTAGCAGATATGGAACGCGGTTTCCAGCTTTTTTATGATTATCGACACGTTCGCAAAGTCACCATCTTCGGTTCTGCTCGTCTAGCGCCAGATACGCCAGAGTACCAAATGGCCCTTGAGTTTGCTCGCGCTGTTTCTCAATTAGGGTTTATGGTGATGACTGGCGGTGGCGGTGGAATCATGCAGGCGGGTCACGAAGGTGCTGGACGAGAAAATTCCTTTGGATTAAATATTCAATTACCTTTTGAACAAGAAGCAAACCCTTTTATAGAGGGCGATCCCAAGCTAATTATTTTCAAATATTTCTTTACTCGCAAGCTTTTTCTCCTCAAAGAAAGTGATGCTGTAGCCTTATTTCCGGGAGGCTTTGGCACTCAAGATGAAGCTTTTGAATGTATGACATTAAGCCAGAATGGTAAGTTTGGCCCAGTACCTCTAGTTTTAATTGACCATCCTGGTGGTGATTACTGGCGGTCTTGGAGCGAATATATTGATAAGCAATTAGTGCAAAATGGTCTTGTCAGTTCTGAAGACCCCAGCCTTTACACGGTGACAGACAACCTGGATGTGGCTTGTGACGCTATTACTCGTTTTTACCAGGTTTATCATTCCTCCCGATATGTAGGCGAGCAATTAGTCATCCGCCTGAAGACAGATATATCAGACTATCTTGTAGAGCAACTCAATGCTGATTTCAGTGACATTATTGTTAAAGGACGGATTGAAAAAAGTCAGGCATTACCTCAAGAAGCACAAGATGAAACGGTTGAACTACCCCGCCTTATTCTGCACTTCAATCAACGCGACTTGGGGCGTTTGTATCAAATGATTGCCACAATTAACCAAATGGGTAATGCTTCATCAGAAGATGCAGCACACCCAGAAAGAAAGTAGATTTTAGGGGTGGATTTTCCACCCGTATCCCAATATTTTTGACAGGCTTATTGCCAGTTTAATATCTTTTAGATCGTTAAAGATTTGACTCTATGAAAGCGACATAATAACGTAGGCGATCGCAAAAAATTTCTCACCACTCCAATGTCTTTGTTTCAGTTTATCTCAGGCTAGATAGACGAAAAAAATGTTGGATGATTTTGATGCCTTCATAATTTAACTTACTGATATGTCTGCTTTAGGATGACTTTGAAAGAGGTATTGAAGAGAAATTTCCAATGTATCTAAAATATTATCATTTTTTTAATAAAAAGTGATGAAATATGAAGAGTCAATTCGCTTTGCCTCATTTATACTGACTTTCAAGAGATGTGGCTCTCAGGGTCAGTCTTTTTTGTAAAAAGTATAACGAAAATCATGTGATTCACCTTACTTTCAGATGTTTAATGCACCAGTTATTGTGACTCAATGCTGATCTGCTTAAAAAAGCGTGTATATTAGCACAGGAAATAATATAGAACATCCTAAACACATATAGAGGAATGAAATATGCTGGAATTATTGGGTTCAGGTTTGGTGTCACTCTGGCTGGAAATGGCCGGGGTACAAATCAAGCCTCTAGATGCCTTAGATGCTTTAACTTGGCAAAGTAGCCCTGGCTTAGTTCTTGCCCCCGATCCCAATCCAGCTGGGGCAACTACGGTGCAGGAATATCTGAAAAAGCTGATCACATCAAAAGTGGTGGGGCAAAATCTGGCTGAGAGTCAGGGAATTTGGATGCAGTCAGGGCCAATGCTGATGGCAAATCACCAAGGTACGACACCTCTCCCTGCTGCCTCTTTAACCAAAATTGCCACTTCACTAGTTGCTTTGAAAACTTGGGGCCCAGATTACCAATTTGATACTTTGGTGAGTATCACTGGGCCAGTGGTAAATGGAGTTGTGCAAGGCGATTTGGTGATTAGAGGCGGTGGCGATCCGATGTTTGTTTGGGAAGAAGCGATCGCTCTTGGTAATACTCTTAATAAAATGGGTATCAAGCAGATAAAGGGAAATTTAATCATTAATGGCATTTTTGCCATGAATTTCCAACGGCAGCCGATGCTGGCAGGTATGATGCTCAAGCAAACACTAAATCGTGCAACTTGGGGCCGCCCTGCTATTTACATTCACTCAATCATGGCTAAGGGAACGCCCAAGCCTCAAGTTGTCATTTCGGGTACGGTGAAAGTTGAGGCACAACCAAACCCCCAACAAACTTTGTTACTGCGTCATCGCTCGTTACCCTTGAAGCAACTAATCAAGGAAATGAATGTTTACAGTAACAACGAGATGGCAGAGATGCTAGCAGATTCAGTGGGAGGAGCAGCTGTAGTCCAATCCACTGCTGCTAACCTTGCAAGAGTGCCACAAGTGGAAATTCAGTTAATCAATGGTTCTGGACTAGGCCCCGAAAATCGCATTTCCCCCAGGGCTGCCTGTGCAATGTTGATGGCTATTCAAAGTGAGGCATCTGCCCATCAGCTAAATCTGGCTGACTTGTTCCCGATGTCTGGGTTTGATCACCGAGGAACGCTACACTCTCGACACATTCCTCTATCTACTGTAATCAAAACTGGCACTCTTAGAGATGTGAGCGCTTTAGCCGGAGTCATGCCCACACGCGATCGCGGTTTGGTTTGGTTTGCTATTATCAACCGTGGCGCAAATGTTTGGGGTTTACGGACTGGACAAGACCAACTACTGCAAAGTGTTGTTAAACAATTACAACTACCTCTCACCGTTCCTGTTAACCTCACTCCCCACTCAGCCATCAACTCTTTACCCCAGCTAGGTGCAGCGAGTCGAAATGAAATTTTATTCAAAAGTTAGTTCATCATCTGATCGGGTTTTGAACCAAAAGTGAGCATGGGTGTCCCACATCTCCTTTGTATCGGTGTCACTACTTGGAAACTTCTAGTTTTATTAGCAATCCAAAAGTTTTATTGATGGGTAAAAACCGAACTTGTAAAGGGTGAATGTCCATAATAGCTTTTGGGTTAAATTTTCCATTAACTTGATTATAGGTAACTCGTAAAATGCTCTAACCACAGGATTGGGAAGGCAAGCGAAACCTGAAGTAAAAATAACTGTAAATAGATTTGTCACGACTAAGCAACAATTAAGCTTATAAATTAGGTTGTGATTATGCGATTTCCCAAATTACCCAGATCCATACGTCAACTCAGTAGTTATGTTTTAGCGATCGCGCTCGGAGTTGTGCTAACGGTTAGCACCTTGCAGGTGTTGCCCTCCCAAGCCGAACCCGCACCCCCAATAACAGATGCAGATACTTCACAACTGATTGCCCAACGACAATCACCAGCCACGGGTGCGATCGGTAGTAGTAGCTTTGTCACCGCAGCAGTGAATCGTGTCGGTTCAGCAGTTGTTCGCATTGATACTGAACGAACAATTACTCGTCGCGTCGATCCATTTATGGAAGACCCATTTTTCCGTCGGTTTTTTGGTGACGGTTTCTCGCAACAAATGCCCCCTTCTGAGCAGTTACGCGGTTTAGGCTCAGGTTTCATTATTGACAAGAGCGGCTTAGTTATGACTAACGCTCATGTGGTCGATAAGGCTGATAAGGTAACAGTCCGACTCAAAGATGGCCGCACCTTTGAAGGAAAAGTTCAAGGCATTGATGAAGTTACAGATTTGGCAGTAGTCAAGATTAACGCTGGTAACGATTTACCAGTCGCGCCCTTGGGTTCTTCCACTAATGTCCAAGTCGGAGATTGGGCGATCGCAGTTGGTAATCCTTTAGGATTTGATAACACCGTTACTTTGGGAATTGTCAGTACTCTCAAACGTTCCAGCGCCCAAGTTGGCATTAGCGACAAACGCTTAGACTTTATTCAAACCGATGCCGCCATTAACCCAGGTAACTCTGGCGGGCCGCTATTAAATGGTCAAGGTGAAGTGATTGGCATTAACACAGCGATTCGTCCCGACGCGATGGGTATTGGGTTTGCCATTCCTATTGATAAAGCGAAAGCGATCGCAGCGCAACTGCAACGTGATGGCAAAGTTGCTCACCCCTATTTAGGTGTGCAAATGCTAACTTTAACACCCGATCTTGCCAAGCAAAATAACACCGATCCCAACTCTCCGATTCAAATACCAGAAATTAATGGTGTTTTTGTCATGCGAGTAGTCCCCAATTCTCCAGCTGCATCTGCCGGTATCCGGCGCGGGGATGTAATTCTGCAAGTTGATGGTAAAGCTATTACCAGCGCTGAACAGTTGCAGAACGTTGTAGAAGACAGTCGTCTTGGTCAAGTATTACAGGTGAAAGTGCAACGGGGTAATCAGACACAGCAGCTTTCAATCCGTACAGCCGAGTTGCAAAATGCTTCGTAGGAGCAATAGTTAAAAGGGCGGTTAGAAACCGCGTCTACACAAACAAAACCCACCTCCGTGGGTTTCAAACCCTTAATTTTTTCTTAGTCCGCGGAGGCGGACTTTACCTGTGTAGCCACGAATTCCGCTCTCTTAAATCTGGGGTAAATTTCCATTTTGCCAATAGAGTCAAATCACTTACCAACAGCTAAAACTAGACCTTCATGGGCTAATACTGCTTCAGGAAAGGCAGATTTAATATCGACTTGAACCCGATCGAGAAAATCATCATGGTCATCTGGGTGATGATGAGAAATGGCTAGCCGTTGCACACCAGCATTCAAAGCTGCATTTACCGCAGCTTGCCAGAGTAAATCAGCAGAGTCATGGTTGTGAGACGTAGGGGGAGTGTAAGTGGCATTGGCAATCAGTAAATCAACGCCTTTAATAAACTCTAAAATCCGCTCTTGCTCCACTTGCTCGGCATTCTGGTGCAAATCCGTGACGTAGGCAACACTATAATCTTGCCAACTAACTCGGTAGCCAACTGAGCGCTGAGTTTGATTGATTAATGCCGTTGTAATGATCACATCATCTAGCTTTACATCACTGTCTGGAGTCAGATTGTAAAACTGCAACTCCGACTGCATTACCTGTAAGGGATAAGGAAAGTGGGGCTGGAGCATCTGATCGTACAGACATTGTTTGATTGAGGCACTATTTGAGGCAGCTGTGCCATAAATATGAAAGCAATTTTCTCCAATAAATGCAGGAGCAAAAAAGGGAAACCCTTGAATTCGGTTTGATTGGCAGTTGGTAAAAAATAAATGGGCTTGTATTGGCTGTTGTAGTTCTTGCCAAGTTTTACCCAATATGCGTAAACCAGTGCCACCATCAAAAATCAAGCGTTTCCCGCCTACAGCCATTTCTACACAAGCAGTATTACCACCATAGCGGTGGGTGCTGGTGTCTGGGGTAGGAATTAAACCCCGTACACCCCAAAATTGCACAATAAACTCACCTGCTGGGCTACTTGGCAGAGTAGCAGACTTTTCAGGTATGTAGCTCTGGGAATCCGACAACTCAAAATTTGACATTTTCCTTCAAATTAGACCTTAACGAGCAGGTCATCGTAGCGCCGAACTTCCAACAGCCTGTTTTTTTCGTCCACAATGACTACCGTAGGAGAGTAATTTTTTAACTCTTCTGGAGTGAACTGCCCGTAAGTCATTATAATCAAGCGATCGCCAATAATGCCTAGACGTGCCGCACCCCCATTTAGCTCAATTACTCCTGAATGGGCTGGAGCCGGGATCGCATAAGTAATAAAACGCTGACCGTTGGCACTATTAACTACTTGCACTTGCTCATAAGGTAAGATCCCAGCTTTTTCCAAAAGGATTTCATCGATGCTGATACTACCCACGTAGTTGATATTCGCCCCCGTAAGGGTGCAATTATGAATTTTTGCCAAAAGGAGAGTACGCTGCATTCTGGTTTAGGATTTAGTGGCAGTTTCGTAACAAACGAAATTTATGAGTAGAGACACGATTAATCGCGTCTGTAAAGGAGTTAGGATTGAGGAATAAAAATTTATAACTCTTAACTCCTAACTCCTAACTCTTCTATTATCCTCTATAAGCTTTGACGGATTTTTCTACTAAAGCTGCAACCTTATCCACATCTTGCCAACCGAGAATTTCAGTCACCTTTTTTTCCAAATTTTTATAACTACGGAAAAATTCGGCAATTTCATCTAAGCGGTGTGGCGCTACGTCTTTCAGGGATTTTACCTGAGTGTAGCGGGGATCTTTGTCAGGAACACAAAGGATTTTTTCATCGCGATCGCCACCGTCAATCATCTCCAAGAAGCCAATTGGTCGCGCAGCAATAATACAGCCTGGGAAAGTTGGCTCGTCAATTATGACCATACCATCCAGGGGATCGCCATCTTCAGCCAAAGTATTGGGTACAAAGCCGTAGTCATAAGGATATTTAACCGAGGAATAAAGTACTCGGTCTAGAGCAAAAGCTTCTAGTTCCTTGTCGTATTCGTATTTATTTTTACTTCCGCCAGTAATTTCAATCAGAACGTTGATTAAACCGGGTTTCGGTTGGGCAGGAATACGAGATAAGTCCACAAAAAAGTCCTCTGATAACAGTGAATCATGGGGGCACTCAGTCAGCTTCGCTCCCCGTGTAGAATTTTAGGGCAATATGGATCTCTGATGGGGAATTGGGAATTGGGAATTGGGAATTGGGAAGAGAATTGTTCAATAATTCTTTGTATCCCTTGTCTCCCTTGTCTCACCACTCCTCTGAAAAATGGAAAAAGCGTTGCGAAGTTACTTCGCAACGCTTTTTCCAAGAGGGTATTATTTTCTCCCGCCCTTGATTGCTGTTGGAGGGATTTCTGCCCCTACTTTGTCAAGACACCCGAAACCTGGAATCACACTATACAAATTCAGGTTATTCCTGATGAAATGCTACTAGAAAACTTTATCAATCTTTACTTCCTTGTAGGTTTTGAATCAGGGGTTGCTGGTTATTTTGGACATTAGTTGAAGAATAGTGGGCGATGACAAATACGGGTAGGGTAAGAGTCAACAGAGCGATCGCAGTTCCCACAATGTCTGCCAAACGTTGGGAATATGTGTCGGTATTGGCAGACTGGCTATTTGAATTCATACAAAGTTGAAGTTATTCGTAACACTGTGTAGGTCTACTCTCTGATTGAGAGTCTTAATGCTATGTTAGCTATTTTTAAACTGTAAAATGTGTAGCATCTTACAATCTAAACCAGTTATACAACTGTCATAATAGCCTTTTTATACATGGAGTTCTTAATACAAAATTACAACTAAACAAATGATGTTTTATTTTGTAATTAATATTTTTAGATGTTTCCCTGTATGGTGTAATGGTTTGCATACGCAAAGCCAATTTTGACAGCATCATAAATTACATTTTTTCGCTGCTTAAAGATTAATTAGCAAAACATATTTGTCTGATACTTCATGATTATAACATCCTAAAATGCCTTTGATAAGGTCATCTTACTGGAATTGTCTATTTGTGATACAGGACACAAAACCGCGAAAGCACTGAATATCTATCAATGGTTTCGATTGTTATCCGGTAGTTATACACACAAATATTTGACACCAAAGAAGAAATGGTAGGAATGTTTTTTATAACCAATCATAATTCCCGAAGAAATACAGATACATTAACTGTTTGGGCAACATAGATTCAGTGATAACACTAAACAAATATTTTAGAATTTAAATCTTAAAATCTGTGTGATATCACGGTATTTTTGTCAATCTATATATAGGTAGAGTAAATAATATTTTAGAAGGTGGCGTATCAGCTAAAAAAACCGCCACTAAATATAATAGGGCGGTCTGGTTAAGCAATCGGAGGGTAATTACAGATTACTCTGCTAATAACTGAAATTGTTGTAACGAAGTTTGCACTAAGTTTGGGATTGGGTAGAAGGGAAAGCGAGTTAAAACTTAAAAGTTGAGCTTCTGAGCATGAACTTTCAAGTTTCAACTCCCCAGTCCCAAGTCCCCAGTCCCTAGTTCCTTCCGTAAACACTAATTGGTTCTTTGATAAATCGGGTGTAAAGATGCTTAAACGTAGACTTAATGACGCGGGGCATACCAAAATCAATGGGCATTAACTTATCTGGTAGCCGCCAATCTTCTATTTTTAATAAGTCAGGATTTAAATGCGGAAATTCTATGTCAGCAAGTTCTGGACAAACTCCTAGCCTTTGAGAAGCTGCAACTGTAGGCACTTGTTCAGGAGAAACATTGAGGATTTCTATCATTGCCCGATCTAATGCAAATATATCTGATGCGGCTGCTAAAATACCCAGTTGGCGAGGTTCACCATTACTAGGGCCATTTCCTTCATGACCGATGATGCCATCTAATATGGTTAAGTTAGGGTTAATAGCCCTGGCAGTTTCTACTAACATTTCACCAAATCTATTCGCATCTTTCCCGGCTTCCATGTGCCACCAAGCTTTCATTTTGCCGGGGACACAACCAAACAAGTTTTTTACGCCCAGTGTTAATGTCAATTGAGCATGAGATTTTACTTTAGGTAGGTTAATCACTACATCTGCTTCCATTGCTTCTTTTGACAGACGTAGATGGTTAAAATTGTCGCTAATAGTTTGGTAACGCTGACCTTGAAAATCGATGATGGGAAGATTGAGTTCTTCTAAAATAGGCAGATAGCCATTGGCTATTGCTACGCCCTTGGCACTGCCAAAAGCAGGACTATCACCCAAAAATGGCTTACCGCCAACCTCAATTACCATCTGGGCAACTTCGTAAACTAGTTCGGCACGGGTGATACACTCTTTACCAGGACGTGAGCCTGTAAGTAGATTGGGTTTTAGTAAAACGCGATCGCCTTTTTTTACAAATGCTGCCATTCCTCCAAAAGGTTCCAGCAGTGTGACTAAAGATTCTCGTAAAGCCTCTCGCTCATAAGATGTAGCCCGGATGAGACTGACAGATGATTTTTGAGTCTGCATGGATAATAAATTACCAGTAATGAAGATATTCTTCTATCTTCCTATTTATACCAATTCTCTAAAATCTCGCGTACTAGTACAGCACGCCGTAAATAAGCCACACATTCTAAATCAACGAAACGCCTACGCTGTATTAATTTTTAATTTTTAATTCCGCTCTGCGGTACTAGCTTAACCTCTGCCGCAACCATAAAGCCAATAAAGGTAACGCTAGTTGATAACCCTGTTCAGCATTATAAATTAAACCTTTGTTCTGTAATCCAGTCAGCGAACCCTGAAGGCTACCACCTCTTGAAAGACCATGTTTTTGAATATATTCTTTACTTTGTGGTTTATCTGTAGGATCTAAAGCCAAAGATTCTAAAAGATGCACCTGATTTGCTGGCAATAACATGAGTAAAGATTCAAAAACTAAAGACAAGTCTTTGAGCAATCCTTCTATTGCCTGCTGTACTGCTGATTCACTAATTAACCCATCAGGAAAAGAAAAAGTTTGCAGGCGGCGAATTATTGCCATTGCGTCGCCAATGTGTCCTTGGACAGCATCTAAAAATAATTGCAGTGCTTGGGAGCGAGAATCAAATTTCATTCCTTGTTTATGCAATATCTCGCCCACAATGCTAAAACGTCATTAGCTAAAGGAGCTAACTGTATAGTTTCTAAAGGGTAGTTTGTCTCATCTGGATGATGGCTGATTTCAGCGATCGTTGCTACTAAAACGTAGCTGACATGACTTTGTACATTGATTTCTCGTCTGAATGTGGCTTCCCACAAACCATTATGATCCCAAGAGCGAATGTGCGGAAAACTCTGCAAAATCAGCACTACCCGCTTATTTAAAGCAATAGCCATAATTTGGAGCAAATTGAGCAAAATTTAAAATGCTTGCCATAACTGCTTTTGGTTCAGGGAACGCAATGACTTAAGTTTGCCTTCTGGATGGAAGACAAAAAACTCGGCATAATTAAAGAGAACGTTGATATTCCCGCTATTGGCTTTGGGATTTTAGGAGCAATTATTTTGCAAATTATCTTTGCTCATGTGCCGTTAATTAATGAAGTTTTTGAAACAGCACCATTAAACTTGCAACAGTGGTTATTTTGTTTAGCAGTTGGTTCACCAATGATTTTGTGGGCTACAGTAGTAAATCGTTTTGATCCGCCAAATTAAATACAGCCAAAAACGAACCGCAGAGAACGCAGAGAACGCAGACTCATGAGAGGTTTTTTGGCTCAGTTACTTATTTTTCTCTCTGTGTACTCTGCGCCTCTGTGGTAGCCTGCGGCAAGCCGCTGACGCTCCTTCGTCGCTACCGCTTCGCTAATGCGTCTACGTTAAAAAAAATTGACACTAATTGATCTGCTTTGATTCTCGACTCAGAGGTAAGATAGCACTCATCTGTTCTAGATTTAACACTGCGGCTAATTCTGCCTCATTCATCAATCCGCGTTCTAGAACAATCTGGCGTAGAGATTTACCAGTTTCTAAAGATTCTTTGGCGACAGCAGCAGCGTTTAAATAACCGATGTGGGTATTTAGTGCGGTTACTAAAGCTAAACTGCCTTCGGCATAAGCTAAACAACGTTCTTGGTTGGCAGTAATTCCCTCAATGCAACGTTCTGTAAGGACAGCGATGGTATTACCCAGAATTTCGATGCTGTGAATTAGGTTATAGGCAATAAGCGGCATCATCACATTTAATTCTAATTGTCCCGCTTGTGCGGCTAATGCGATCGCACTGTCGTAACCCATCACCTGAAAACACACCATTGATGTCATCTCTGCCATCACTGGGTTATACTTCCCTGGCATAATCGAAGAACCGGGTTGCACTGGGGGGAGTTGAATTTCTTTCAAACCAGTTTTTGGCCCCGAATCCATCAGCCGCAAATCGTGAGATATTTTGACTAAATCCTGCGCTAAGTTGCGTAAAGCACCGGAAACATTTACAAATGGGGCCATACTCTGCATGGCTGCCATGAGATGGGGCGCAGGTTCTAAAGGAGTATTAATCAATTCTGAAAGAATTTCCACTACACGGGCGCGATATAAAGGATGAGTATTTAAACCCGTTCCGGCTGCACTACCTCCCAAACCCAGCACCATCAAATCACCAGAGGCGGTGTAAATCCGGTTTTGATGTTCTGTAAGAATATGCGCCCAAGCCCGAAAATTCTCACCCAAGCGCACAGGTACTGCGTCTTGTAAGTGGGTTCTGCCAGATTTGACAATATCTTGAAATTCTACAGCTTTGTTTTCTAAGGATGCGATCGCACTATCTATTGCTGGGTGTAATGTCTTGGATAATGCCAATAATCCACCAATGCGAATTGCGGTAGGAATCACATCATTGGTAGACTGCCCATAATTAACGTGATCATTGGGACTAACGCGTTTATAATTGCCCTTTTCTTCACCCAGAATTTCTAAGGTGCGATTTGCGAGAACTTCGTTGATATTCATGTGGTGAGATGTTCCCGCACCCGCCTGATAAACATCCACGACAAATTGATCCCGGAACTTCCCAGCCAGGATTTCATCAGTTGCATGCACAATCGCCTGACTAATATCTTGGGGAATACAATTTAATTCTCCATTGACAATTGCTGTAGCTTTTTTAATGATTAATCCAGCATCTACGTAGGTAGCTAAAGGCTTGATGCCGCTAATAGGGAAGTTTTCGATAGCCCGAAGTGTTTGAATGCCGTAATAAACGCTACTAGCAATTTGGCGATCGCCCATCGAATCGCGTTCGATGCGAAAATCTATATTTTCAGTCATAGTATTGTTTGGATGATCTTTAAAGTACAGATCATGCCATGCAAATGATACTCAGGCGCTTTTTATCGGAAAAATGAGTCTAGAGCTACGCACTTCCAGGACGGCTTTTTATTCTATTTTTAATTAATCTTATACTCAGAATGGTACATAAAAAGGGAGAGGCAGCGTGTCACCTCTCCCTTTGAGTATTCAATGTATCTTTACTTAAAGGATAATGTCGCTTCCAGGATTTCCTAGCGCTACAAATAGTGCTGGCGCTCCTGCGATCTGAATTTCAAATTCAGCAGCAGCATCGAAATCGAGATTACCTCGAAGGATGCCTCCGCTATAACTGAGATTGCCGAGTCCTCCGCCACCGAAAGTGAAGGCTTGGTTGCCTGCTAAAAATGGGTTAGCGTCAATGGTAGATAAATCGATTTGATCGCCTAATCCAAAACCGTTGCCAACGAAACCACTGATGACATCGCGCAGTACACCAGGTTGACTGTCTGAAATCAAGTCGAAATCGAATACATCGTTACCCAATCCGCCGATAAGACTGTCAGTTCCGGCACCACCTCTGAGAATGTCGTTGCCCAACCCACCAAAGATAGTATCGTTACCACCTAACCCAGAGAGTATATTATTGGCACTGTTGCCGTTGATGACATTGTTCTTGGCGTTACCTGTGCCGTTAATTGCTGCTAACCCTGTCAAATTCAGGTTTTCTAAGTTAGTACTCAGGGTATAACTGACTGAGGCCTCTACCGTATCTATGCCGCCCAAAGCATCACCAAATACTTCGGATGCTACATCAAATGCGTTGTCTACGATGTAGGTGTCATTACCATCACCCCCATCCAGGTTGTCGATACCTGTACCCCCAAAAAGGAAATCATTGCCGCTACCGCCTCTGAGGGTGTCGCTGCCACTACCGCCTCTGAGTTCATCGTTGCCAACGCCTCCATTAAGTTGATCATTACCATCCAACCCGAAAAGTTTATCGTTACCACCCAACCCAGAGAGTATATTATTGCCACTGTTGCCGTTGATGACATTATCCTTTGCGTTCCCTGTGCCGTTAATTGCTGCTAACCCTGTCAAATTCAGGTTTTCTAAGTTAGTACTCAGGGTGTAACTGACTGAGGCCTCTACCGTATCTACGCCGCCCAAAGCATCACCAAATACTTCGGATGCTACATCAAGTGCGTTGTCTACGATGTAGGTGTCATTGCCATCGCCACCATCTAGGTTGTCGATACCTGTACCCCCAAAAAGGAAATCATTGCCGCTACCGCCTCTGAGTTCATCGTTGCCAGCGCCTCCATTGAGTTGATCATTACCATCCAAGCCGAAAAGTACATTGTTGGCACTGTTGCCGTTGATGACGTTGTTCTTGGCGTTCCCTGTGCCGTTAATCGCTGCTACCCCTGTCAAAGTTAAGTTTTCCAAGTTAGTACTCAGGGTGTAGCTGACTGAAGCCTGTACAGTGTCTATGCCGCCCAAAGCGTCACCAAATACTTCGGATGCTACATCAAGTATGTTGTCTACGATGTAGGTGTCATTGCCATCGCCACCATCCAGGTTATCGGCTCCTGTACCCCCATTGAGGACATCATTGCCATTACCGCCTCTGAGAGTGTCGTTGCCACTACCACCAAAAAGGTTATCGTTGCCTGCTCCGCCGTTAATAGTATCATTCCCATCCAACCCGGAGAGTACATTGTTGCCACTGTTGCCGATGATGACATTATTCCGAGCGTTCCCTGTGCCGTTGATTGCTGTTATCCCTGTTAAAGTCAGGTTCTCCAAGTTAGCACTCAGGGTATAGCTGACTGAAGCCTCTACTGTGTCTACACCACCCAAAGCATCACTAAATTGTTCGGCTGCTACATCAAGTACGTTGTCTACGATGTAGGTGTCATTGTTGTCACCCCCATCAAGGCTGTCAGCACCTGTACCCCCATTGAGTAAATCATTGCCATTACCGCCTCTGAGGGTGTCGTTGCCGCTACCGCCTCTAAGAGTGTCGTTGCCGCCTAAACCACTCAGGATATCGTTTCCACCGAAGCCGTCCAGGATATCGTTGCCTCCGGTTCCAATATGTATATCGTCAAAATTGGTACCTGCCATAATGAGCTTCTCCTTAAGTTAGAGGATGTTAGAAAATTATTAGAGAAATCGTTCAAGCTAGCCTTTACAAAGCTTCGTGTTTTTTCGCACTAAAGTTACCTATGTATAGCGTCTTGTAGACACCACTAATAGGCTTTTCACGATTTCTCGCATCATTGCGAGTTTTACAAATGTTTTATCTGTCTCAGGGATTTCCCTGAGCAGTATTTTGTCCAGTAAAAATACTGCTAGTATAATTACAAAACTTTTTTACGAAAACAATACGACGATCGCCGTAGTTAATTGTGAAGCAGTAACCATCTACCTATAAAAAGCCGTGAAAAGTTTGTCACAAAATGATTTGCAGACGATTCTGCTTTTTGTGCGATCGCTTTATGCACCTTGCAGTATTGATAAATTTCCCATACAAATACTGACAGCTTTACCAGAGTTAGTAGGTGCAGAAACATTTGCAATAGGCAGTTTCAAGATTCGGGGTACACCCTTCTTACCTCGGTTCTACGCGTTTCCCGATCCTGAAGTAGGCATGGCTGCGGAATCATTCACATCTCAACGTCAAAAATTTTTTACTCATCCAGTTGCAAAACGTTATGTCAAAACACTGGATGGACAAGCACTAGCAATTTCAGATTTTTTTAGTGAGTCAGAGTTCCAACGCAGAGAAGCTTTTTATGCTTTTTTTCAGTCCCTTGGGTTGAAGGATCAGATGGCGATTCACTTTGAGCTTCCTTCCATAGGGAATGCCGATCAGTTTCATCAAGGACAAGACCACTTAGTTTTAACAATCAACCGCGATCGCCGGAACTTCACTGAGCGCGATCGCTTGATTCTGAATTTAATTCGTCCGCAGTTAGAGCAGGCATATCAGAACATTGCCGCGTTTACTCAAGTACAAGAACAACTTAGCCAGCTAAATCAGGCAACTGAACAAGTAGGTTTAATTGCTCTATTTCTTGACGGCAAAGTGGAGTGGATAAGCCAAAAAGCTGGAGAATTGCTACATAAATATTGTCCACTATCAAAGCTGCCAAACTTGCTACCTGAAATCCTTCAAAGATGGATAAATCATCAAATATCTTTACTAAAACAGTCAACTGAGATTCCTTCTCCTATGAGTCCACTTTACCTGGAATACAATGGAACTCAGCTGACGGTGAGACTGAATTATCATGCAGCACTTGAACGGGTTTACCTGCTATTGGAAGAAATTCAGCCTCATGTGTTTTCAGTTAAATACTTAGAAATGCTGGGGTTAACCAAACGGGAAGCTGAGGTGCTATTTTGGGTAGCGAGAGATCGGAGTACCCATGAGATTTCCAAGCAGTTGGGAATGAGCGATCGTACAGTTAAGAAACATTTGGAAAATATTTACAAAAAATTTGATGTTCAAAGCCGTCTTGGTGGGGTCATGTACGCATTACAGAAATTGGGTATTATCAATCTTTAAATGCCGATTCAAGTGTAGTTTTTTGTGTCGTAATATTTGAGAAATATGGTATTTTAGTGTATCCGCCTCAGCAACAAGCAATCATATTTAAAAAATGAACAAGATATATTACCAGTACCCGATTTAGTCAGTGATTTACATTTGACATTAGGGTGATTATTTGCTTGGTTAAAATTATTAGATAATTCCTCAACCCAAATCATGACTTTACCTAACTGGATTACCTTCTCTCGCCTATTGGGGATACCATTTCTGCTTTACGGTTTATATAATCCCACACCTCAAGCTCAGTGGATATGTTTGGCGATCTTTCTCGTTGCTGCATTGACTGATTGGTTAGACGGCTATTTGGCGCGGAAACTCAACCAAATTAGCGAATTGGGCAAATTTCTCGATCCCTTAGTGGATAAACTTCTGGTACTTGCGCCGTTGTTGGTTTTTATTGAATTAGGAAAAGTGCCCGCTTGGGGAGTGTTTTTGATTTTAGCGCGAGAATTAGCGATCGCTGGTTGGCGGGTGAATCAAACGACGATTACCGGGGCGAATATTTGGGGTAAACTCAAAACTGTTAGTCAAATAGTTGCGATCGCACTTTTGATTGCGCCTTTGAGTGAAGTGTGGCGAACTCCCTCTTTACTTGCCTTTTGGATTTCTGTTGCCCTAACTTTAATCTCTGGGGGTATTTACCTGATACCGCAAAATCCAGCGAAGGAAAATCCACGGTTAGATACAAAGCGAACATAAAATAAAACCACTGTGGCGATCGCTTTCAAAAATGATTTCAATAAAATTTGATCGGAGTTCTAAGGTATAGTCTTTATTCTTAACCCCTTGTACAGACGCGATGAATCGCGTCTCTCCTCACCCCTAAATATTTTCATGCCAGCCAAAATTTTACCACCGCCCCTAAAACCCGGAGACTTACTACGAGTAATTGCCCCTAGTGGTGCTTTGCGAGAATTTGAGGCATTTGAACGGGGTTTAGAAATTTGGCGATCGCGTGGTTATCGAGTAGAAACCAGTCCTCAGATAGATGAAAAATGGGGTTATCTGGCAGGAACGGACGAAACCCGCCGTCAGCAATTAGCAGCAGCGTGGCAAGATCCTGATTGTCGCGGTATTCTCTGTTCTAGAGGTGGTTTTGGCAGCACCCGCATTTTAGAAGATTGGAGTTGGCAACAAAATTCAGCCCTTCCCAAGTGGTTGATTGGCTTTTCTGATATCACAGCTTTATTGTGGAGCCTTTATATAGCAGGAATTTCCGGCGTTCATGCTCCTGTGCTGACAACTTTGGCAGATGAGCCAGATTGGTCACTTGAGCGATTATTCGATTCGGTAGAAGGTCGTCCTCTCGCACCTCTAAAAGGTTGCGGGTGGGGTGGCGGCGTGGTGACTGGTACTTTGCTAGCAGGTAATCTCACGGTGGCTACTAACCTTTTAGCTACACCAATCCTGCCACATTTGGATGGTGTAATACTGGCGTTAGAAGATGTCACAGAAGCACCTTATCGCATCGATAGAATGCTGACACAATGGCGTTTGAGCGGTGCTTTGTCTCAAGTCTGCGGTATAGCTTTAGGCGGTTTTACTCGCTGTGAAGCGCCGCCAACTATATCTAGCTTTAGTGTAGAAGAAGTATTGCGCGATCGCTTGGGCGATTTAGGTATTCCGATTGTCTCTGACTTACCTTTTGGTCACGATAGTCCCAATGCAGCTTTACCAGTGGGTGTAGAGGTAACTTTAAATGGGGATGCGGGAATATTAGCGATGCCTACGGCGGCAAGCTACGCGCCATAAGTTTTTTGCAAATATTCCATCATCTAGATTAGTCTCAAAGGTTAATCTATTTCTGTATTACAACTAAATAATCTCGATCCAAATAAAAGTTCTTTCCATTTGGACTGGACTCTTTAATTACTTTAAATTGCGCCTTTTCTATTAACCACTTAATTGCTTCTGGTGAAGTGGGTTGATACAATACTTCGTCATTATCGTATGCAGCAAACCTTGCCCAACCATTTGGTGTAGTTATATTAGTGGTATGAATAAAAGCTTTTCCACCTGACTTGAGAGTTTTATAAATACCGTTTAAGTATTTCCAAATTGTTTGCAAATCTAAATGTACAAATACATCGAATGAATATACAAAATCAAATTTTTCGTTAAATTCAGGTTCAAATTGAGAATTTTTTATTAAATGAAACTCTATTTGAGGATATTCCATAAGCGCTGCTTCAGCATTATCTAGCATTTCTTGTGCTATGTCGAAACAGTATAATTTTTTGACGTTTTTAACCACTTTTGCCGCAATTCTACCACCACCAACACCTATTTCTGCAACTGTACTGTCTTGAGAAATAAATGGTGTAATATACTCACTAACAATATTAACTGCATCTTCTACTGTCGCCCATTCATCACCTAAATAATTGACGTAATTATCTCTTTCATCATCTGTAATTTTTTGATTACCTAGAATAACTTGAGATTTATCCCATGTTTTGGCGTAATTGTTCCAGAATTCTTTATTAATTTCAATGTTGGATGGCTGCATTGGTAAATCCCGTTAGTCGTAGCGGTAATATCTAAATTGAACAAGATTAGTACTATATCAGCTTTTCAGAATTTTTTTTCTCAGAATTTCTTTAAACCACTCTTCAGTGCGATCGCCCATAGCTTCTAAAGAGTATAGAGTTTCTGCTTGCTGGCGACAAGTTTGGCGGTCAATATTATCCAAATGCTTAATAGCTTCTACTAAACCTTGAACACTATCAGGTTCTACTAAAAAACCAGTTTTTCCTTCCTGGACAATTTCTGTTAAACCACCGCGACGATAAGCAATTAAAGGTACTCCACAAGCAAGCGCTTCTATTGCTACATTTCCAAATGCTTCTATCCAACGAGGAGTTACTAAAAGTGCTTGACATTTACCTAGCTCCTTTTGTAGCTCAAGCGTTGGTAAAAATCCTACATATTCTATAGCAGCATTAGGGTATTCTTGACAAATTTTTTCCCAATAAGCTACATCCTGTTTTAACCCGAATATTTTCAATTTAATGCCAGTCATTTCTGCTGCTGCTACCGCATCTTCTAGCCCTTTCTCAGGAGCTATCCTACCTACCCATGCCAAGCTCTGAGTTGGTTCCTGGCAAAATTGATAAATAGATAAATCCATGCCATTTAACAGACAAATACACCGCTCTGCAAACGTAAAAGTAGCTGCCTGTGTTTGGCTATGAACACCAATACTAGCAGGAAAATTGATTGCTACTTGTTCAATAATCTCATCCATTACATCCGTCAAAGAACCCATACTGATCAGATGTGCGATCGGACAATTAAAAAATGGCGTTAAATAGAGTGGCAACCAATCATAAGCAAAATTAACAATCAAATCATAATCACTTTGGACTTGACGAGCATAATCCCACATATTCGCTAAAACAGAATTTTTATGCAGCAAAATTGGATCGCTACGACTCTGATTTTGCGCTGGTATCTGTATTAGTTCACCGGGAATTTCTCTAATCGGTAATGAATTGCTGATAGACCCTTGTGGTGCAACAATTTCTAATTTATATCCTCGCCGCAGCATTTCTGTAGCAATATTAGATAGGGTCAACTCTACTCCGCCTCCCAATCCTGAACCTAGTGGGCCCATTGGAGTAGACATAAATAATAATTTATGGTACATTTCCATCGTTAATCTATTTTCATAAACATCATTTTTTCACCTAAATAATTTGTTTGGCGGGTTTCGCTATGGCTACACCCAAAAAATATGTAATTAAATTCAACTCTGCTTACGATAGCAGCGAGTTGTAATTAGGTAAGGGTGAAAAACCTCTAAAAATTGACAAACTTTGTAGATGGTGTTTGAAGTCAAATGAATTTTCTAAAAAGCTACTTAATAAAGAAGGCGCAGTAGAGTTTACCATAAAATTTATATCGCAATGAAATCAACGTATTCTATTATACAATAGATATATAACGTTTTGACTTATTAATACTTGTAAATATCCATAAAAAATGTAGTATATTTGAGCAATCGTTTCTAAAAAATAGGGATTTTCATGAAGATTGCCTTAGTTGCTGGAGGCTATATTCCTGCACCTCCCTTATCAAGTTCTATTTTGACTCTTATCCAAGAGTATAAATATTTTTTAGATAAGCTTGGGCATCAAGTAGAGATTTTTAATAATAAAGATGTCAATGGAGTTATAGATAAAATCAATAATGAAAATTATGATTTTGTACATTTACACGCCTATGAATTTGCTAGCAAGTTCAATAAAAACCTGAAACAAAAATACTGTTTTAGTTGTCATAATGGCTATTTTCTTAAACAAGATAAATGGGAAGAAGATTTTAAAGAAGGATTTAAACATTGCCTAAATTCACCTGGAATAATTGCCCTTTCTAATCCAACAAAAAATATTTTTATTCAAGCAGGCTATTCTGGATATATATCAGTGCAAATAAACGGTATTGATACTCAAAAATTGAATTTTAAAGAACAAGGAAATAATAAAGCTATTTGCTTGGGTTGGATTCAACCGAGAAAGCAGCAGAGATTGCTAGCAGAAATGATTGATGGTAAGTTAGGATTAGATTTTGTTGGGCCTTTAGATGACCCTAATTTTAAAGAAGGAACCACGACGAAACATTTAGGTATTTGGAGTTTAAAACAAGTTTATAATAATCTCACCGATTATAGTTGTTTAGTTTTAATTAGTAATGGAGAAATTGCACCGCTTGTAGTATTAGAAGCAATGGCGGCAGGTTTATGCGTCGTTGTTTCAGAATCTGCTAGCGCTAACTTACACTCCAAAGAGTTTATTAAAGTTTTGCCAGATGATATATTAACTAATGCTACCGTTGAAAATAAAAAAATTGTTTGTGACACAATTATTGATTTGATTGAGAAAAATAAATCTTTTCGCCAAGAAATTGTAGAATATGTCAGGAATAACTTTGATTTTAGTCACATTATCAAAAATTATATTCAGATAATTGACGATTTTAGCAAGTTTGATTATTAGTAAGCCATCAATAAGTAACTGTGTATGCTTAATAGTACATCACAGCAATAGGCGTGGGTTAACAGCGAATTTTGCAGTAAAAATTAGGATATTTAAGGAAAAATGAATCATGAATAAAGAAACGATAGAATTTATTGACAGAACATTGTTAGCAGATGGAGATTATGTTTCAGTTGGGTTTGAAATTATCAAGCCAGATAAATGCTTTACAAACATGATTGTAGAAGATCCTAGTGTTTCTGATTGGCCTTACTTAAGAGGCGAAATTCCTCATAAATGGTATGTAGATCAAAGAGAAACGTATGTAGGATTTCTCTGCCGAGATGAAGCTCATATTCTTTATAATACCGCCTTAAAATTTAGAGGTAAAAAAGCTTTAGAAATTGGCTGTTGGTATGGTTGGTCTGCTTGTCACTTAGCTTTAGCAGGAGTAGAATTAGATGTAATTGATCCCCTGCTAGAAAAAGAAGATATGTATGCAAGCGTTACTAATTCTTTGCAGTCTGCGGGTGTTCTTGACAAAGTTAATTTAATGAGCGGTTATAGTCCTCAAAAAGTAGAGGAATTAGCAGAAAAATCACAGCGTAAGTGGTCGTTATTTTTCATTGATGGTTCTCATGAAGCTCCATGTCCGCTCAATGATGCAATGATCTGCGAACAATTTGCAGAGGCAGATGCTTTAATTTTATTTCACGATTTGAATGCTCCTGATGTTGCCCAAGGCTTGGATTACTTAAAGCAAAATGGGTGGAACACAATGATTTATCAAACTATGCAAATCATGGGGGTTGCTTGGCGCGGAAATATTGAGCCAGTGCAACATCAACCAGATCCAGATATTAATTGGAGTTTACCAGAGCATTTAAAAAACTATTATGTAAGTGAATTATCAACAGATTCAGTAAATGAATTTCTGGAAATTATTACTGCTATCCGTCCCTACACTTTATTGGGTGAAGCACGTTTATTTTCACTCTACTCTCTGGCAAAGAAAATTTGTCTAGAAGATATTCCTGGGAACTTTGTTGAATGTGGAAGTTATAAGGGCGGAGCAGCAGCACTTTTAGCATCCGTAATTAAGCAATACAGTTTGCGCCCACGTCTACTTTATGCCTGTGATACTTTTGAAGGAATGCCCGAACCGACGGAAATAGATATATCTAATGGAATACCTGCAAATGAAACTGGGTTTGGAGTTGGCACTTTAAAAGCTCCAATTGAAGAAAATATACAAGCGATTTGTAAATTGTTAAAAGTCCAAGATATTGTTGTACCTGTTAAGGGTTTGTTTGCTAATACATTGCCTCGATATAAATCAGAGATAGGCAATATTGCTTTTATGCACGCTGATGGAGACTGGTATGAATCAACAATGGATATCTTCAATACACTTTATGATAGCGTTGTTATTAATGGAATGATTCAGGTGGATGACTATGGCTATTGGGATGGTTGCCAAAAAGCCTTACACGACTTTGAGCGTTTGAAAGGAGAGAAATTTAACCTGCATCGAATTGACTACACTGCGGTGTGGTTTAAGAAGGGTTAAATAATATTTAACAGCCCAATACTCTTAGAAGGATGTCACTTAATTTTTGAGTTATGTATTGGTCTGTTAAATATCTCCCTAATTTTATTCAATTTGGATAAATCCGAGCAAATTGATAGATACTCAACACATAAAAAAATAGATTAAAGTATATAAATATTTGCAACCAGACTTTTTAGTCTCATTATTACCAGTTTATGAATTCATCTATTAAGTCTTAACTCATTGTTTATGCTTAATGATTTTATATTTTACTTTTTACTCTTTAGATAATGTAATTGCTTAACTACTTGGCATGAACTTTACTATTTTTAAATCCAAAATTCAAGAATCCTTCCGCCAGATGACCAATTCTGCCTGGCGGCTTTCGCTGGTAGGAATTATTCTGAGTATATTTTTAATGTTTTTATATGGTTGTCAGGGGACATTACAGAATAATAATAGAGTAATTAATCTGAGCTTATGGCAATCAATAAATCCTCCTGCTAATCGGGATGTGTTTAACAAGCTAGTAAATAAATTTAATCAAACTCATACTGATATCCAAGTAAAATCTATCTTCATAGGTCAACCCCAATTGCCAAAAATATTAACAGCAGTTGTGGGCAATACACCTCCAGATATTTTGTCATTCGATCCTCAATTGACAGGTCAGTTTATGGAACTAGGGGCAATTCGACCTTTAGAAGAATGGCTAGACAAATTGCCATTGAAGTCGGAAATTAGCCCCAACCTATTGGAGGAATTAAAATTAGACGGTCATCTTTGGTCAATTCCACTTTACACGAGCAATCTAGGGATTTTTTACCGACCTAAACTTTTTCAAGCTGCCGGAATTACGCAAATTCCTAAAACTTGGGAAGAGTTAAGGGAAGTCGCCAAGAAATTAACCATAGACCGGAATGGTGATAATAAACCTGAACAGTACGGGATGTTGCTGCCTTTAGGAAAGGGAGAATGGACTGTCTTTAGTTGGTTTCCTTTTTTATTGAGTGCTGGCGGCGAGGTAGTGACAAAGAACCGTCCCAATTTAACGAATCAGGCAGCTATTAGTGCCTTGCAATTCTGGCAAAACCTCATGAAAGATGGATCAGTAATGCTTTCGCCTCCAGAACGTGGTTATGAAGAGGATGCTTTTATCACGGGTCGGGTTGCGATGCAAATCACAGGGCCTTGGACTTACATCATGAAGTCTAATGTTGATTATCAAGTGTTCCCTATACCCAGAAGTATTGAACCTGCTACGGTGACAGCAACGGGAATATTGTATCTAATGAAGACCACGCCAGCAAGAGAGAAAGCAGCACTCAAATTTTTGGAGTATGTTTTGAGTGAAGACTTTCAAAAAGAATGGAGTGTCGGAACGGGTTTTTTACCAGTTAATATCAAAACTGGTCAAAGTGAAGCTTTTAAGGAATTTATTAGCAAAAAACCAGTCTTAAAAGTGTTTATGGAGCAGATATCTGTATCACTTCCTCGACCAATTATTGCTGGATATAGTCGTCTTTCTGACAGTCTTGGTCGAGCGATTGAGGCGACATTACTAGGTGAGTCTGCCGAAAAAGCACTCAAGGCAGCACAAGAACGTTTAGAACTTGTTTGGGATGACAAATGAAAATCCTGAAAAAACTCTAGTTTAGCGATGTGGATTTCTTTTTAATGTACACAAACCAATTGCTGGTATGGCTCCCAGTATGACTGCCGTAAGCCCTTGTCCACTCCAATACAATATAATATTACGGCTTGCCTCTGGAATCAGATTTTGCACCAGAAAAAGCAACCAAACCAAAATAGTAATTAATAAGAAAGAAATTGAGGGTAGAAAATTCCACCACCAAATACCTGCTGTGTATCGTCTCAGTACCAGCCATTGGCAAAGCCCCAGCCAAACACCAGAAATTATATATGCGATCGCAGATAAAAATCCGAAAATAAAAGTTTCTTCAGGCGATGATAAGGCAAGGGTTGAAATGTAGTTAATCCAGGCTGTAGAAACGCCGTTAGCAATCAGCCAACCAACGCTAGTCGCAAATAGCCATTGCAAACCCGGTAAATATCGATAAAGGACAAGGCTCTGGTCAGCAGCAAAAATCACAGCAAATACAACATTACTGAGGCTTCTGACCAAAATACTTAATGTTTGTGGTTGGATAGCAACATTAGGTGAAAAACTTTGGAGAATAATTTTCTCTAAGGCGATACTGGCAACGCCACCCACAACCCATCCGATGAGGGTCATTAAGGTAAACTGAATAAAGAACATCTGTCGCTGCAATCGCGGAATCAAAAACTTTCCTGGATTAGGCTCGTTATTAGCAGATGCAACACCATCGGGACTGTTAGAGTCAGTTTGCATAGGAAATTAAGGGAGTAGAGAGTGGAGACAACACAAAAGAGTGACGAAATTCTTTTATATTCCACTTTCTTTGTTAATTCTTGTTTTATCCCATTTCCGACCCGATTTCCCTTTGGTGTAAAGGGACTAGGGCTTTTGCTGACAACTTGCTAATAAAGCGTAATCCCTGAATGATAAGCTAAACAGTGGCATAAAAATTGTGACTTAGGATGAAGTAATAAATGGGTGTTTCTTCAACAACTCCTCATCTCTTACGCGCTGCTCGTGGTGAAGTAGTAGATCGTCCCCCTGTATGGATGATGCGACAAGCAGGACGATATATGAAAGCATATCGAGACTTAAGAGATAAGTATCCTTCGTTTCGCGATCGCTCGGAAATTCCAGATGTAGCAATTGAAGTTTCTTTGCAACCGTGGAAAGCCTTCCAACCAGATGGAGTAATTTTATTTTCTGATATTGTCACCCCATTACCTGGTTTGGGTATTGACATGGACATCGCCGAAGGTAAAGGGCCAATCATTCACTCACCCCTCCGCACTCAAGAGCAAATTGATGCTCTGCATCCCTTAGAACCAGAAGCAGCTCTACCATTTATCAAGACAATCTTACAATCGTTGCGCTCTGAAGTCGGAGATAAATCAACGGTGTTAGGTTTTGTGGGTGCGCCGTGGACGTTAGCAGCTTATGCGGTGGAAGGAAAAGGTTCTAAAACCTATTCCATCATCAAAAACATGGCATTCTCAGACCCGACGATCTTGCATCAACTGTTATCTAAGTTAGCAGATGCGATCGCCATTTATGCCCGTTACCAAATTGACTGTGGCGCTCAAGTTGTGCAAATGTTTGATTCTTGGGCGGGTCAATTGAGTCCTCAAGATTATGACACCTTTGCTCTCCCTTATCAGCAGCGAGTTTTCCAGCAAGTCAAGCAAACCCACCCCGATACACCATTGATTTTGCTAGTTAGTGGTAGTGCGGGTGTGTTGGAAAGAATGGGGCAATCTGGCGCTGATATTGTCAGTGTAGACTGGGCAGTGGATATGGCAGACGCACGGGCAAGATTGGGCAAGCAAGTTAAAGTTCAAGGAAATCTTGACCCAGGCGTGCTATTCGGCTCTAAACAGTTTATCCGCGATCGCATTCTTGATACCGTTCGCAAAGCTGGCAATTGGGGTCATATTCTCAATCTCGGTCATGGTGTCTTACCAGAAACTCCCGAAGAAAATGTCGCTTTCTTCTTTGAAACCGCAAAGGAATTGAATCTTGCAGGAGTTAAAAGTTAGAGTTATGAGTTATGAGTTATGAGTTATGAGTTAGGAGTTATGAGTTATGAAGTTATCAGTTGTGAGGTACAGAGCTATTTTTGTATTCTTAACTCCTCACTCCTAACTTTATTAATAACTCCTGATTCGGAACTTTTAACTTAATTCTTAACTCTTAACTCCTAACTCCTAACTTATTAAAATCTTAGTATGAGCCAGAAACGGATTTTAGTGACTGGTGCAAGTGGTTGTGTAGGTCATTATTTAACAGAAGCCTTAATTAAGGAAACAGATCACGAACTGTATCTGCTAGTCAGGAACCCAAATAAACTGCAAGTTGATATTAAGGCGCGTTCGGGTATCAACATTTTGCAAGGTGATATGCAAAATATTCGCCAGTTTGCCGATTTGCTATCCACAATTGATACAGCAGTACTCACAGCCACAGCTTGGGGTGGTGATAATACATTTGATATTAATGTCGTCAAGACTATAGAGTTGCTGGAACTGCTAGATCCAGAACGTTGCCAGCAGGTAATTTATTTTTCGACAGCTAGCGTTTTAGATAGCCACAATCAACCATTAAAAGAAGCTGGGGAAATTGGGACAGATTACATCCGTTCCAAATATGACTGCTTACATAAAAAAGAAAAATTAGCGATCGCACCCAAAATTACCACAGTTTTTCCGACTGTAGTATTGGGCGGTGATACCAATAAACCCTATTCTGCTGTCACATCTGGCATTCCAGAGGTGACAAAATATATTAATATAATTCGCTTTTTAGAAGCAGATGGCAGTTTTCACTTTATCCACGGACGAGATATTGCTACTGTAGTGCAATATTTAATTGATCATCCTGCCGAAAACGATCAACCACGTCGGCTTGTTTTGGGTCAAGCACCGTTAACTGCTAATCAAGCAGTAGAAGAAGTTTGTGCTTATCTGGGCAAAAAGATTTACTTTCGCATTCCTATATCTATAGCATTGGCTAATTTGATTATTGTTCTATTCCGCATTCAGATGGCTGCTTGGGATAGATTTTGCATGAACTATCGGCATTTTACTTATGAAAAATTCATCAACCCCAATAGTTTTGGTTTGCCAAATTATTGTGCAACCATGAGCGATGTTTTAAAAATTAGTGGCGTTGAACGTGCTGATTGAGAAAATATCTATTATTTGCTAATGATAACGGTCATTTGTAGAGACGGCGATAAATCGCGTCTCTTACCTTAACCGAACCATATTAGCCTAAGTCCGACTGATATGAATTTAGTTTGTAGCCTAGTCGTAGTTAGAGAAACCAGAAATCTCGTGATTCCTGTTTCAAGATGCTTTTCTTTTTGCCGATTAGCTGCAAGAATTCTAGCCGCTAGCCGCCGATTAAAGGGAAAAATATCGGTGCTAAGATAAAACAACTTTAATAAAAAGTCAATAGCTCTTTATTTTCGTTAGAGTGGGATAACAATCAAAGTGTGAGGATTGATACTACATGCGAATCTTGTTAGTGTATCCAATATTTCCTAAAACTTTTTGGTCTTATGAAAAAATCTTAGAGTTAGTCGACCGCAAAGTTTTATTACCACCTCTGGGTTTAGTCACAGTAGCGGCGATTCTGCCCCAAGAGTGGGAATTCAAGCTGGTCGATCGCAACATCCGCAAAGCAACAGAAGAAGAGTGGGCATGGGCAGATATAGTAATTCTCTCTGCGATGATTGTCCAGAAGCAAGATTTACTTGAGCAAATCCAGGAAGCCAAAAAACGTGGCAAGTTAGTCGCAGTTGGTGGCCCCTACCCCACCTCTGTACCTCACGAAGTTGAAAATGTTGGCGCAGATTTTCTGATTCTGGATGAAGGGGAAATCACTCTGCCCATGTTTATTGAGGCAGTTCAACGGGGAGATACATCTGGCACTTTCCGCGCCACAGAAAAACCTGATGTCACAAGTACACCAATACCCCGCTTTGATTTATTGGAATTGAATGCTTATGACATGATGTCGGTGCAGTTTTCGCGCGGGTGTCCCTTCCAGTGCGAATTTTGTGACATTATTGTTCTCTACGGACGCAAACCACGTACCAAAACTCCGGCACAATTGTTAGCAGAGTTAGATTGCCTCTATGAATTGGGTTGGCGACGGGGTGTGTTCATGGTGGATGACAACTTTATTGGCAACAAACGAAATGTAAAATTGTTGCTGAAAGAGTTAAAAGTCTGGATGGCAGAACACAAATATCCCTTCCGATTTGACACTGAAGCTTCAATTGACTTAGCCCAAGACGCAGAAATGTTGGAGTTAATGGTTGAGTCTGGTTTCTCGGCGGTGTTTTTGGGAATCGAAACGCCGGATGAGGATAGTTTGCAAATGACCAAGAAGTTTCAAAATACTCGCAGTTCTCTAACTGAGGCAGTGGAAACCATCATCAAAGCGGGATTGCGCCCAATGGCTGGGTTTATTATCGGCTTTGATGGCGAAAAAGCAGGCGCAGGCGATCGCATTGTCCGCTTTGCTGAACAAGCAGCTATTCCCTCTACTACCTTTGCAATGTTGCAAGCGTTACCTAATACAGCGCTTTGGCATCGTCTGAAAAAGGAAGGGCGGCTGCGGGAAAATCAAGATGGCAACATCAACCAGACAACATTGATGAACTTCTTGCCCACCCGTCCGTTAGAAGAACTTGCTAGAGAATATGTTGAAGCGTTTTGTACTTTATACGACCCAGTAAATTACTTGGATCGCACCTATCGCTGTTTCTTAATGATGGGTTTGCCGAGTTGGAAAGCGCCAGCAAAAATGCCAGAGTGGATAGTTGTCAAAGCGTTGTTGATTGTAATTTGGCGACAAGGAATCAAACGGGAAACCCGTTGGAAGTTCTGGCACCATTTGTTTAGCATTCTCAAGCGTAACCCTGGAGTGATTGAGCATTACATCTCTGCTTGCGCCCACAACGAGCATTTTCTAGAATATCGCCAAATTGTGCGCGATCAAATTGAAAGTCAGCTAGCTGAATATCTCGCACAAGGTGCAGAAACGCCTTATGTACTAGTGAAGGAAAAAGCAGAGGAAAAAGCTGAAGCGGTAGTTAGTTAAACACGGTAACAGATAAGCCAATCGCAAGTGATTGATCGCATCTTCACCCGTACACTTGTACGGGTGAATTTACGTTTATAGCTAGTGGCATTTATGAATGAAAATAGTTATTGTAGAGGCCAGTTTTCCTCCTGCCTTCTTCATATTTTATCTACCGCGATCGCGTTCTAAATCATCAATCACTCTTTGCAAATACCATTCGTCTGACATTCCAGGATGATAATCCTGTTTTTGCTGAATCAATCTTTCGGCAATTTCCCAATATCCCCCAACCATGCCCAAAAGTCGCTGATGTAGCATGTTATACTTTTGCTTTTTTGACTGGGGACTAAATTTTTGGATTTTTTCTAGGCTACTTAAAACTTGTTGATAATTTCCCCAGTCTTCTTGTTCACAAAAAATACTCGCCGCCCGTTGATAATCTTCCACGGCGTTTTGAATTTCTTCTAAACAAGTAAAGGCAATGCCACGATTGTAGTAAGCTTGAGCATCATCAGGATTTATTTGCAGCGCTTGGGTGTAATCTTGAATTGCACCCAGATAGTTGCCCGTTGTGCGATAGGCATTACCTCTGGCAATATAAACTAGAGGATCTTGTGGTTGCATCTGGAGTGCTTGATTAAGATCCGCGATCGCACCTTGATGATCTCCCAATATAGAACGGGCTTTGCCTCGGTTGCGATAAACAATGGCATCTTGAAAATTGAGTCGCAATGCTTGATTAAAATCTGCGATCGCTTCTCGATAATTTCCCATCTTACAACGCACAACCCCACGACAGCAGTAAGCTTGGGCATCTTGTGAATCGGCTTTCAATACCCAGTTTAAATCGGCCAGTGCCTCTTGAGTATCTCCTTTTTCAGCCTTTTCTAATAATTGCGTGAAATAATCATTGGTGGATAAAATCGGCGCATTTGCGGAATGCGATTGTTGTACAACAGGTAATTCTTGGGGTTGTAGCTGTTTAATTCGTTCTAGACACAGACGACAGTTTTCTTTATCTTGTTGTTCTAGATATAATTGTGCAGCTTTTTTAAAATTAGCGATCGCATCTTGAATATAACCCTGTTTGCGCCGCACCATTCCGCGCAGATTATAAGCCGCAGCATAATTGAGATTGAGACGAATAGCACGTTCAACATCTTCCAGCGCCCCCGCTAAGTTTTTCAGCGCCACCCTAGCCAATGCACGACAATAATACGCCTCTACACTCTCAGGATTAAGTTTCAGAGCTTCAGTATAATCTGAAACAGCCTTAAGGATTACTCCTGAGTCATAATATGCTAAACCCCTTTGCAAGTAAGCTTCGGTAAAGTAAGGTGTCAGTTGTAAAGCATGGCTAAATTCCTCGATTGCTCCGGCGTAGTCTTTTCGCCTAGCCTTTTCCAATCCTCTATTGTAAAATTCGTCATTCATAGCATTTGTTTGGTTGATTCAGTTAGTTGAATTCCAGCAAGCTTGCTTCGTAGCCTAACCTATCCACTCACTCTTAATATTCTAAGTATTCAGCGTGGCTTTGGTTCATTTCGGATTTGCAGTGAATTAAAACGAACACACACGGTAAATTTTATTGGCGGGATCACCAATTAAATATTGTAACCTCCAGCTTTTGGAATTAGGTTTAGTAAAAATATCGGCTAAGAATTTGATTAGTCTAATAACAATTTATATTAAAGAAAATTATAATTCTCACAACAGATAGCTCATTTATGGCGTTTCCTAGTCTAGTGAGATATACCCAAATCTTGTTTACCAAGTTTAGTAGCTTTGAAAACGTACCTCACTAGGTCGGGAATCGCTATATCTTTTTACAATAGCAACACAAAATTAAGCAATCTGCTGAGTTTAACTAGTAATTGCAGATTCTCTTTAAAAAATAAGTATAAATACAAAAATTTGCAGTTTTATTAATTGAAATTTAAGTTCTAGTTTGATAGCTCCAGAAATCAATTTCACCCCGATTATTTATAATCATAAATAAAAAAGCTGGGGAACTGACTAAATGCAATTCCCCATATCTTGTAGATTGTAAAATATTTACAGTTAACTAGAATTATTCTGAAAGTAAGCTAGGAGAAGTTAGTACAAAAACATCCCAACTTCCTTGAGCTTCAGTTTGTGGCTTTATGGGATTGGCAAAGTGGAAAAATTCGTGGTCATTGACTAATAAAAGTTCCCCTGGATTTAGAACTTTACTAAACACAGGTTTTTGTCTTTTGGCAGTATATAAATGTGTTTCTCCACCTTGAATATTATCTCTATGCACTGAAAAGATCCCAATAAAATCAGTACCATCTTGATGGATACCTTCAGGTGCTGGATTACTAAAATTATCTGGTGAACAACTAATTCTAATTTGATGAACTCCAATTTCAGCTTCAGGGTGAAGTTTACAAGAATCACTAAATGCCAAGACAATATTTTTAAAAGTATCAAGTTCTATTAGTGCATCATCTAATTCTGCAAACTCTCTTTTTATATCGCCTACTAATGGATTATGCTCTTTACTTTGAAAAAAGTAGCCATGAGGTAATTTGACTAACTCATTTCCAGAAGCTGTGAACCGAGATAATCTTCTGGAACGATATTTGCCTTTGATGTAAGGATCAATAGGCATATTACTAAAAAATTGCTTGAAATCTTCTAAATTGATTGAATTTACTTTTCTTAGAGTAAACAGAAAAGCATATTCTAATTCCGTTGCTGTCCCCAATTTTTGCATAGGATTTACCTCCTTGCACATTGAAAATCTCCCGGATTTTTGATGGGAGCTTTATAATACTTAGTATATGCTACTTTTTATTACTATGTTGTCAATTTGACTACAAAAGTTGACAATCTATGATATGTAAAGTTGCTTGATTTCTGTCGCATAGTGAAGTCGCTGCTGAAAATATTTGCTGTTGAGAGTTCGCTGGGTAAGGAATCGACGTATATTTACTAGCAGCAACAAGGTTTTATAATAATGGATTGGCTTTATCGTTACCCACCTTTGTATCCGGGTATTTTACTCAAGCGTTACAAGCGGTTTTTTGCTGACGTTCAACTTACTTCTGGCGAAATAGTGACAGCACACTGTCCTAATACAGGGCCAATGACTGGTGTATCAACTCCCGAAAGTGCTGTACAGCTTTCCAAAAGTGATAATCTTAACCGCAAATTGGCTTACACTTTAGAACTAATTCAAGTACATGACAATGAGCCAACTTGGGTAGGCATAAATACTTTTTTGCCCAATCGGGTGGTAAAGCTAGCTTTGGCAAAATATCTTTTCCCAGAATTGGGTGAGTATAGCCAAATCAAGGGCGAGGTAGTTTATGGACTAGATAAAAAAAGTCGAGTGGATTTCTTCTTGACGGGGAGTGATGAGGAACGCTCGATTTATTTAGAAGTGAAAAATACAACTTTGTCTGAGGGGAGACTAGCTTTATTTCCCGACACAGAAACTACAAGAGGACAAAAGCACTTGCGAGAACTAATGGCGTTACTACCTCTAACTCGTGCGGTGATGCTTTACTTCATTAATCGCGGTGATTGTACAGAGTTTTCCCCTGGCGATCGCACAGATCCTGTCTATGGTAAATTATTGCGTGATGCGATCGCTCTTGGTTTAGAAGTCCTACCTTGCCGTTTTGATATTTCTCCCGAAGGTATCCGTTATTTGGGTTTAGCAAAACTAAAAATTTAATTACACTTAATTAAACAATAAATCCATCTAGATACTATCTAGATGGATTTGTTGGTAGTTGGTGTTTACTAAAAAACATTCAACCAGATTTTAATAAAGAAACGACTACAGGTAGTCGCCACCCCAGAAATAGCATTCGCTATTCTGAAGTTTGCTTATGCAGGAATCAAAACTGTGTCAATTACGTGGATGACACCGTTATCAGCAGCAACATCTGCTGCTGCAACTGTTGCATCATTGATTTTTACGCCATTAGAAGCGTCAATTTTTACTTCTGAACCTTCAACTGTTTTAGCTGTCTTCAGTTTAGCTACATCAGCAGCCAGTACCTTTCCTGAGACTACATGATAGGTCAAGATTTTCTTCAGCTTAGGAATATCTTGAAGTAGTGCGTCTACTGTACCTGCTGGAAGCTTGTTAAACGCTTCATCAGTGGGTGCAAATACGGTGAATGGGCCATTGCCATTCAGTGTATCTACCAGACCAGCCGCTTGGATTGCTGCAACTAGAGTATTGAAAGAACCGTTATTAGTAGCAGTGTCAATTATGTTGGCCATGTGCTTTACCTAGTTCTGTGTAACTTGTTACAAATCTAAACTATTAGCTTAATAAAATCTATCTATCATTAGACGTATGCCGAATAAAAATTTTTATTGATAGCATAAATAATTGTCTATACTTTTATACAAATAGAGAATTGTATATATTATCTGAGCGGATGAGTTACAAGTACTTTAGGATGTGTAGTTAACCAACACAGGGATGGCTACTTTTTTATACAGAGGCAGGAGCGATCACTTTTCACTAGTGCTAGTACAGCACTAGTACACCAGCTAATTTACCAACTAATTTAACCTGAGTTCGGGATAAGAAATCCTCAAAAGCCTTGAATTATCATTGTTCGGTCTAAAGCTCTGTTTTCATCTAT
>NZ_JACKZS010000316.1 GCF_014222285.1 Nostoc sp. UCD121 | reverse complement strand
GATATAATCCAGATAAATCTATATTAAAAGTCAGTGCAACAGTAGAGCATAATATGATTCGTTGTTATATTCAAGATAACAGCATGGTAATGAGTCAACAAGAATGTGAACAACTCTTCAATGTTGACTTTGACTCAAATCTCACCCATGATTCTTTGATCTCAGGTTTGATAGGATTACATTTTTGTAGACAAATCATTACTGCTCACAATGGTAGAATCGGTGTGAATACCTCTCCAAGAGACGGGCTAACTTTTTGGTTCACTTTATCTCTTGAAAATATACGTTAAAATTTGTGTCCATTAAGATTTTAAGTTTCCTTTGGGATAAAATTCTTATTTAATGTGTCTCCAGTTTTAAAAGAAATTATTTTTATAATAAAAAAGAGAGCGTTTTAATCGCTCTCTATAGTGTTTTATCTATCAATACCTTTATTTTTTTACTTTTTAGGCACTCGTTTATGCTGAGAGTTTTCCTCGTCTTTTTTGTAAATTTGGACAATCATGTAAGATGCGTGTCCAAACATCCCAATATAAGCTTTATCAAGTACAGCTAAGTAACAAGATACGATTAGCATAGAAACACTGATAGCCGCAAAGCATTTACTGTCTAATAACTTTCTCATGGGATCTCCTTAAGGGGGGAAAGTAGTTAAGGAAAAACGAAGTAAAAGACTATTTGGTTTTTTTGAAATAAAAGAACTTTGCGGTATATAAAATATACCGCACTCTAAGTACATCGGTAAGGGTAAAAATACTGGTTGCCAAGAACCAGAATGTGGTTTCAAAATTGCCTTGTTTGCAAGCCGCAACAGCTACAACTAGTTGGTGTTGGAGGAAGCTGAAGTTGAAAGTTAGAAGTTGGGGTCAGTTGCGATCGCGCCAGGGCTGCCCAATATCCAATGAAAGTGATGGTACTGTGGCCCGCTGTATTGCTGCTTGGATTGATGAGCGTTGCATTTAGAGTTGCACTTTGGCTGCGATCGCCTTTTCCCGGTATCGGGAACGAATGATATCAGGATTGATAGCGGGGCTTTTGTTGTGGAGAAGAAGTACAGATATTTGGCAAACTTATCAATGGGGGCGAAATGTCGGTTTTTTGGCAGATGAATGATAAGCCTGACTTAATTGAGGTGAGTGGTTCACGAAGTAGCAGGTATTTGGGAGAATGAATACTGTCGGATTTATGGACTATTTATCGGACAGTAGTAGAATGAACCCTTTGTTTCGGCGCTTGAATAATGATGAATATCGGAGCCGGGAGTATTTGACTTGGGAGGAGATGAAAATATTGATTAAGGCGGCGGGGGAGCGGGGTCGGCATAGGGTTAGAGATCCGGCGTTGCTACTGCTGTCATTTCGGCATGGGCTGCGACCAGGGGAGGCAGCGACGATGAAATGGGATGCAGTCATGTTAGAGCGAAAGGTGATCTATATCAAGCGGCTGAAGGGGAGTCAAAGTGGGAATCACCCGATGCAACAGGATGAGGTGGATTTGTTGGGGCAGTTAAAGCGGATTTATGCCAATAGTTATTTCGTTTTCCCAAATGAGAGAGGTAAGTCGCTTTCTGTGGATGGGATTGAGAAAATTGTGAAACGTGCCGCCGAAAAAGCCGGATTGCAGATTAAGGTGCATCCGCACATGTTTCGGCATAGTTGCGGTTATTTTTTGGCGGAACAGAATCGCTCAACTAGGGATATTCAGAGTTACTTGGGGCATAAGCAGATTCAAAATACAGTGAGGTACACTGCTGAGAATCCCAGGCGGTTTGAGCATTTTGATTGGCAGTGGGAGCAGCCTTTTTGAGTGGATTTTAATTCACTAATATCAATTGCTGGATAGATATTAGGGTTGAGAGAAAAGTATTCAATTACTCGGAACTAACAACATCCGCGCCTCAATTGCTTCCCAGGTTTTGGGAGACACGCGTACAGATGCTTGTTTACACTGAATGAGCAGGTTATTAGCGTAGAGATAATTTTCCAATGCTTTCGCCTCTGACTCAGATAAATTGATCATGCCTGGTCTGAGATTGAAAGCATTGAGTAAAGTTTGTTGGAGACGCTGAACAAATTTTTGACGTTCTTCCTGCGGTTGTTTATGAGCAGGAATTTCAGTTTCCAGTTTGTTGAGTTCGTCAATTAGCATAGTAAAATTAACGTTATTGAAGATTTTTAATTCTTCAAGGTTACGAATGTATTTAATAGCTTCGGCTTTGGCTTTGGCTTTGGCTTCGGCTTCGGCTTTGGCTTCGGCTTCGGCTTTGGCTTCGGCTTCGGCTTTGGCTTTGGCGTTGGCGTAGGCTTTGGCTTTGGCGTAGGCGTTGGCTTTGGCTTTGGCTTTGGCGTAGGCGTTGGCTTTGGCTAAGGCGTTGGCTAAGGCGTTGGCTAAGGCGTTGGCTTCGGCTTCGGCGTAGACTAAGGCGTTGGCTAAGGCGTTGGCGTTGGCGTAGGCTAAGGCTAAGGCGTTGGCGTTGGCGTAGGCGTTGGCGTTGGCGTTGGCTTCGGCGTTGGCTTCGGCGTAGGCGTAGGCGTAGGCGTAGGCGTAGGCGTTGGCGTTGGCGTAGGCGTAGGCGTAGGCGATCGCAACTGCACGTTTACCCACAGGTTTAAAATCCCCAGCAGATCCAGTTGTTACTTGTTCTGCCCAGTTTAATAAAGCTTGTAGTTTCGGTGTATTGATATACTTTTGCGCTTTCTTTTCCATCGACAACAGCAAATCATCTGCACCGCCACGCATTAAACCAGGGACAAGTAAAAACACTTCTTTCCAGCGTTTATCTGTCAGGTGTTCAGTAACTAATTTTTCAACTAGGCGATGATCATCAATATATTGTGCTGTTAAATATTCCTGTAGTGTTAGATGAGAGAAAGAGTAAATACTATCAGCGCGTTCTACTAATACCCCATGTTGTACTTCAATAGATTTGAGAACATCTACCCCGTTGATAAATTTTTCATCGGGTAGCATTTCTGCTAGTAGGTTCTCAATTTTCTTGGCAATTTCCCGTCGCGGGAAAAATAAGCGGTCTTCTTGAAAGGCATCATGGGCAATTTCAGAAAGTATCATTTCCTTGCGTTTGGTATCCAGTCCCTTATAAAGGTCTTCCTGGGGGATGCTTTTTTCACCAGCCCATTCTTCTAGTAAAACTCTCAATGCTCTTTCATAAAGAGTTGCTCGATTAGTCGGAATTTTACCAGAACGCTGATAGAGCAAACATACCAAAGTCAGTAATAATGGTGTTTGAGTTAGTTCTTTAGCAGCAGTATATTCGTGGCTCTTGAGTTTTTCCCAGCAATCTTTACTTACATCCGGTTTACTGCTGAACCAATTTTTAATAAAGTTTTCAATTTGAATGTCATCGAAGTCTGCCATTGCCACATCAGTAAACTGTCGAAAATTGTGGCGATAGGCTGCTACCCTACAGGACGTAATAAAGCGATTTTTATCGTAAGTATCAACAAAATCTTGAATTTGATTAATGACATTGGTTGAGTTTTTTGTTGGAACTTCATCCAAACCATCTAACAGAATTAGTAGCTTTCCTGACTCTAAGGCTTTAACTGTAAATTGTTCCGCTTCTGGAACTCCGCAAATTCTAAATTCTTCAGCAATCAAATTTTTTATATTGATATCTCTGTCTTGAAATCTTTTCAACTCTATAAATACAGGGATACAGTCGTGGTTAAATCCTCCTTTTTGAACTTTGAGTGCTTCTAATCCGATCTTTCGCAGAAATGTAGACTTTCCTGCACCTGGGCCACCAAGCACCATTAAATATTGCTTTTCGTTAGCAACTTTAATTCCTTCTTGTTTACCTCTCTCTTGAGATTGAAACTTGCGGCTATTAGCTTGGCGATAAAATTGTTCTAAATTTTCGATAGATTCAAAACTACTCCTGGCATAATTATTTAAAAATTGAACTGCTGTATAGACCGATTCCAGCTTTACAGGTTCATGCATTCCTAAAACTTTGAGAGTGCCGTACCGTTTCTGGTAGTAAGGTCTTACCTTTTCTCGTACCTCTTGCACTAAGGTATCACTACTCAGAGACTTACCTGCTTGTTCTTCTCCAGCCTCCAGTTCTGCAATCTCTCCCCACTCCAAACCCAATTCAGTGCAAATGCTTTGGAATTTGTTCTTGTCAACATTTCGTCTAGCAAAAAAATTATTGATGGTTGGTCGAGCACATCGGACAGCCCCAGCCAAGTAATCCTGAGTCCAGCCCTTCAGCTGAAATGCCTTTTTAGCTTTTTCTAGTCCTGCTGTCGATGCTTGGAGTGACCTTGCCATTAACTCACCACGACTTTTACATAAGTCTTACATAAACCCAACACCTTTGTCTGGCCAAGGGTTAGGAATTCTGGGGTCTGATGGTAATTGAGATTAATAAGGTTAACTCAATGATTAATAAAAACAACCCCATACAGTCCAATAATACTCTCGCCCGCTCACTGATGAATGTTGCCCTTTCACTGGGGGTTATGCTTGGTTCAGGTTTAGCGTATGGTTTCGTTCAAACTGTTTTTAATTCTCAGCAGCATGAACAATCTGCCCAAACTGAACTCGGTCGCTTCGGTCGTGCAGAGTACGAACAGCTAAAACCAGGAATGCCCTTAACGGAGGTGCGGTCAATCTTGTACCGAGGTATCGAGGTTAGCCGCTCTGCAACAACAGCAACCTTTGTCTGGGAAAATCCTGACGGTTCTAAAATCACAGCTACCTTTGAGCATGACTTGCTCAAGATTAAACAGCAGTCAGGATTGAAGTAAAGAACTGGAGAAAGGCGTTCGCACCCTTGATCGCCTTTTTCTCTAAGAGGCTTAGTTTTAGCAACGGAAAAATTTCGGTCGTTAAGACTGAGAAGTTTATAGGGCAAGGCTTTTAGCAGTAATCTGTTTTCTAGTTCTATGCTCGTTTATGAACGTTTAACTGTCCCAAATTCACCGCACAAACGGGACAGTAGCCCAGAGACAAATGAAGACCACGCCGCCGAAACGTAAACCAAACAAGCATTACAGGTCTAGAGAATACCTTACACCAAGTGAGGTGCGATCGCTGTTGAATGCAACTCTTTCTCGTCCAAGTCGTTATGCCGAGCGGGATTTTTTGCTGATGCTGATGATGTTTCGCCACGGGTTGCGGGTGGGGGAGGCGGTGGGAGAGAAATATGGCTTAAGGTGGGATGCGGTGATGTGGGGGGAAGGTCAGATTTTTATCACTAGGGAAAAGGGCAGCGATTCTGGGGTGCATCCTTTAAGAGAAGATGAACTGGTACATCTCAAAAAACTCCGAGAACAATTCCCTGAGAGTAAATATATTTTCGTTTCAGAGCGGGGTGAGGTGATGAAGACCGATGCGGTGCGAAAACTGATTGGGCGAGTGGCGGCAGAGGCAGGGCTGGATATTAAGGTTCACTGCCACATGATGCGCCATGCTTGCGGCTATTTTTTAGTGAATCGGGGCTATAACACTAGGGAAATTCAAGATTTTTTAGGGCATCGGGATATTAAACATACTGAAAAATATACCAAGCTGAATGCTCAACGTTTTATGAATTTTGATTGGGGTGATTTGTGATATTGCAATATCTGCGTTTTCTGTTTGTCCTAAGAATTAACTCTAATGCCCCGTCAACTTCGTGAAATAAAACCTGTAAAAACTACAGTTCAGCTAAAAAAGGTAACTTATAAGCTCAGTGAAGAGATGTGATTGAGCGATTAGATCCGAGTTACCTACAAATGAGCTTGGAACGGGGTAAACTGGATACTCTTTGCAGAGATTGCCAAATAAATAAATCTAATTTTATTACTCCCGGTTCGCCCATTTTTTAATGAGTTAGGAAAAGTAGATAGTCAAAAGTATACCGAAGGACATATTCCCA
>NZ_JACKZS010000315.1 GCF_014222285.1 Nostoc sp. UCD121 | reverse complement strand
CGTGGCTGGTTACTGGAGAATTCTAAAGTTTTCTACCCATTAAAAATCACTTTGGCTTCCTACCTACGCTAACTTTTGTAACTTAATCAAGTTTTGCTTGAGTTAAGCAAGTTTTGCATGATAGCATTGAGCTAGTTTTAAATACTTCAAATACAAGAAAGATGGCTGGCTAAGTATGAGTCGTCCACACCTTGCTATTGTCCATAGCTTTCCGGTAGCTATTCGCCCGATTCCGTTTTCGGAACAGCTAGAAGATCATCAAGCTATTCTTTACGGATATTTAGATACGCATCTAACTCGCAATCATAGCCCAGCTACTCTAGAGAGCGACCGTCAATTTTTAGAAGGCTGGTTTGAGAATTATCCAGTTCCAGATAATAACCACCCAGAGGGTTATCGACCTCTGATGGTTTGGGAGGCTATGGAAGCCGTGAGAGGCAGAGAACGAATAATAGCCTTTAGTAAGGGCTTGGTTGCTATGCAACTTAAATCCCAAACGATTCGTACTTATTTAGGACAATTACGCAGATTTTTTGGATACGTTCTAGAATTTCCTTATATTCCAGGGACAGCTGGACAATCTATTATTGCGAAGTATGGACGACTTGAGCAGCCTGTCTCAGAATATGACTATCCACATCATGTTATTGATCATGAGAACGAAGGCTTTGTCCTAACAGGTCAACAACTCATAAATTTTTACGATTTCATTCGCACAGAATATCTCAGCAGTAATCAAAAAAAGATAACTGCTTCTAGAGATTACACGATGGTTGTGATAGCAGGGGAAAGCGGATTACGTGCTGATGAAATTAGACATTTAGATATTCATAGAGATTTGTTTTATGAAAAAAATCGGATTCAAACCAGACATGGAAAAGGGTTTAAAGGTTCTGGTAAACGAATTAGAAAGACTATTATGACACCGTTAGCTAAGGATACTCTAGCTATTTATGAACGACAAATAAGACCTTATTTACCCAATTCAGAAATAAATACCACACTTTTTTTAACGGAGAGAGGAGAACTAATTTCTTATCAGCAAATGTGGTCTGCTCTCAATAAAATAGTTGAACAAGCTAGAAAAACAGGTTTAGATTTACCTCCAAAATTCGCTTGGCACAGTTTGAGAAAATCCTTTGCTACTAACTACATGGAAAAACGACCAGGTGATATTTGGGTATTGATGGATTTAATGGGACATATTAATCCCAGTACCTTGCAGCGTTATGTTAAACCAAGCAAACAAAGATACGAAGAAGCGATTGATAATATGATAAATGAGCTAACGCTTCATTCTATCTAAGGAAGCCTTATATGCCAGTGATTTGGAATCTTAAAAAATGGTTAGCTGTTAACCATGACATTTATCGTCCAATAGACTTACAAAAGTTAATCGAAGAGAAAGCAGGAGTAAAATTATCTTTACAAGCAATTTCTACTCTTATTAATAACGAACCAAGTAGTATTAGATGTAAAACAATTCAAGCGTTGTGTAATGCCTTAAACTGCAAAATTAGCGATTTTTTTGATATTATTCCAGATTCTCCACAAGAGCAGCAAAAATGGCTTAAAGAAGTTGGAAGTGAACCAGTACAGCTTTATGGAGGAAAACAAAATTCTCAATCCAAAGAAAATAGTATTTTTCCTAATCCCCATAAATATATTAATGACTCTGATGAAAAAAAATCAATTAGCTAAATTCTATGTTTATCTTGCCTGTTGTGCAAATGGAACACTTTACGTTGGTTACAGCCAAAATGTAGAGAAGCGAATTGCTGCTCATAATGCAGGCCGAGGAGGACGCTATACACGTATTAACAGACCTTTAACTTTAGTAGCTACTTGGTCTTTCACCAGTAGAGCAGAAGCAATAAGAATGGAACGTTCTCTCAAGCACTTATCTCCAGAACAAAAACTGGTACTGGCATCAAAGCAAACAGCTGTGTCTTTATCAAATGTTTTATGAAACAACACAAGCTATATCAGGAAGTTACTTGCGAAGTTTGCGGTCGTCAAGCTAAATCATTTTTAAAAAGCCGTAATATTTGCAGTAGGTGTCATCGCAAGGAACATAGTCTACCTTGCCAAAATTGTGGTTACATGACACATAACATTACTTCAGAAACTATTCTATGTCTACGTTGCACTAAAACGCTAAGTAAACCTTTAGCAATATGCAGCCGATGCAATAAAACTAAAATCATACATGATACTCATCGTTGGCTCTGTGAACCTTGCTGCAAAGCTGTAGATCGACGTGACCACGAAAAACTAAAACAGATTCAAGTTATATGTTCTGTATGCAGTAAAACAGTCCACTCTGTTTTAACTAGCCGTCCTATTTGCCACTCATGTTTTATTAAAGAGCGGAATGGATACGATTTTTGTAGTAAGTGTAGTCAGTATAAAGTTATTTACAAAATAGACAAACACAAAGCAGAATACCTCTGTAAAAGATGTGATGCTGAAATAGCTGCTTCTAGATTGTTAGAAGATTACGTAAAACATTTTCAAACCCCTTATCTATATAATAAGAGGCTATTTGACCTTCTTGTTAAAACTATAGACTGGGACAAAGTTACTGAGCGTTATAAGCAAAGTATTAGACTGTTGGGGAAGCTTTTACAAACCCATCCACTTCCTGAACCTCTAACTTGGGAAGCTATTGAAGAATTTATGCCAGATTTAAATTCTACTCAAAGCCGTCATCGTTCTAAATTACTTAGATCACGCTTACTTGACCTTGGCCATATATTAGTTGCCAAGGGTCAATTAGAAGACTTTGAAAGCTATTGTAAAAATAAAAGTATATTAAGAAGCCTTGAAAATATACCTCAAGAAATACAATCACTTTTACGTTCGTTTATTATTTGGCTTCAAAAACGAAAAAACCGCCCTTCAAGTATTCATCATTATGTAAGAAATTTAGGGGATTTCTGGACTTGGTGCTTTCAACATCAGTTAACATCTCTAAGTTTAATTCAACCTTGTCATATTAAAGAATATTTGAAATCCCTCTACTGGCAGTGGCAATGTAGCCAATGTCAAACATCATTCAGCTCCAATATTTACGAAAAATTAGCTGATAAAAAGTGTAATTACTGTGGAATACATGGAAATTTATTTCAAGTCCCCCGGTTTGATAACGATGCATTACGCCATATTAAAGGTCAATTAAGAATCTTTTTTGATTGGGCCAAAATTCATAAATTAGTTATTAGTAACCCTGTTCAAGGTACAATCAAAGCTCCTGCCCCGAAAATTAGTCATTACCCTTTTGAAGTAATTCAGAAACTAAGCAATTTTATTATTAATCCTCAGTCTGACCCTACTGAAGCTTTAATTTTATATTTAATAATATTCCATGCTCTTACTAATTGGGAATTACGTCATGCTAAAATCACAGATTTAATTTATTTAAATAAAGATATTTATCGTTTGTCACTTGCTGAAACCTATTATATCGTAGTTCCAAAACCTCCTGTATCTAAAGGTAAAGTTTCGTCAGGTAGGGTAAGTGAACAATTGAAGTTTTCTTCAGCTGCAAGTCAATGGCTAAAACCTCTGTTAGAACGTTTCGAGGCTCAACGTTTACAACAGCTTAAAAATCTTAATAATCAATTTCTTATAATTGCACCTAACCATAAGTCTCGTCATTTGAAACCTGTTAGTACTCGCTTTATTTATAATGTTGTTAAAAAAGTATGTCTGCGTACTATTAATGCTCAATGTAATATTAAGACTTTACGGATTACAGCAGCTGTTATGTTTGCTGACCGTGCTGGAGGAGGGATTTTAGAATGGATGGGATGGGGAGAACAACAGGCATTCTTCTACAGTTGGGGAGATAGAGAAGTAATAAACCCTATGCAATCGTATTCATGAGTATTATTTTCTGAAGTTTACGTATTTAACACAAGTTCTTGTCTTTTATCCTATAAGTTTTGCTTAATTTAGATAAGTCTTACTTCTTTATAAATGCAAATAATATACAATTGACAGCAAATGAAAAAGCCACTAAACAAGATTTTTGAAAGTTTTTTTCTCCTATCTAATGACTTAGGGTTAGAACCAGAGTTAATAACTTGGTACGCAAGCAAGTCTGAAATAGCTACTATGATCAATGAAGCTTTACATGAGTACCGAAGCAATCATTCTTTACTATATAAATGTGGGTGGACATATCAAACTAAAATACAATATCAACTTTATGTAATAGATAAGTTTGGAATAAAATACACTTGTGATGTTAACTTTGACAAGCTTACTACTTTAGAGCAATTTATTAAAACTTTCCTTATTCATGAAAGTGGGGGCGAATGGATAACAAGAAATCGTTTGTTATTTAGCAAAATTTCAGGTGAAGATTGCCCATAGATAGTTTTATAAAATAAAGCTATGCTATTAGGCTTGAGCTTGCTAATTTCTCATCCAATATTATGTTGAATGTTCAATATCTTCGATAATTCACAAAAATATAGTGTTAGTATAAGCTGCATAAATATAGGCTCGAATCTAGCCTTGCTTTTGTTATATTTGTGCTGGTTACGCTAAAGTTTATAGCTAAAAACGGGTACTTTTACTTCATTAGCTCAAAAAAAACTTAAAACATCAGAGAATATCTTAGGCGATGGGACAGGTGCGGGGAAAGGAAGACAATGTGCAGGAATCATCCTCGACAACTGGTGTCAGGAACGAAGAAAAGCCATTTGGGTATCAAAGAGTTCTGCTCTTATTGAGGACGCACGTAGAGATTGGTGTGCGCTCGGAGGTAGTGAAAAAGATATCATTGACCTGAGCAACATCAAACTTGGCGACCCCATCCCTTTCACCCAAGGCATCCTATTCTGCACATACTCAACTCTACGTTCTCAAAAGAACGGCAAAAGTCGGCTTAAGCAAATTGTTGAATGGGCAGGCAAGGACTTTGAGGGAGCGATCGCATTCGATGAGTGCCACGCGATGGGTAACGCAATGGCTCAAGAGGGTAAACTCGGTATGGTTGCAGCATCCCAGCAAGGCGTTGTTGGGCTGAGGTTGCAAAACGCATTACCGCAGGCACGGGTTGTCTATGTCTCTGCGACTGGTGCAACTAAAGTCTCAAATCTCTCATACGCCAATCGCCTGGGACTTTGGCAGACTGGGGATTTCCCGTTTACCTCCCGTGAAGATTTTGTGGAATCCATTGAGGGCGGTGGTATCGCCGCGATGGAAGTGGTCGCCAGGGATCTCAAGGCTTTGGGACTGTATCTGGCGCGATCGCTTTCCTTCGATGGTGTGGAGTATGAGATGTTAGAAAGGCTTTGGGACTGTATCTGGCGCGATCGCTTTCCTTCGATGGTGTGGAGTATGAGATGTTAGAAATCGAACTCACTCCTACTCAAGAACGTATCTATGACAGTTATGCAGACGCTTTTCAAATTATCCATAATAACTTGCATAAAGCTTTAGAAGCCTGCAACATCACTGGTGCGAAAACATACAATCGTGCTGCTAAAATGTCTGCCATGTCTCAGTTTGAATCGCATAAGCAAAGATTCTTCAATCATTTATTAACTAGCATGAAATGCCCACAGTTAATTAAAGCAATTGAGAATGATTTAGCCCAAGGCAATGCTGTTGTAATCCAAATAGTTTCCACCAATGAAGAATTACTCAAACGCCGACTCAATGAAGTTGCACCCGAAGAATGGCAGGATTTGAACCTTGATTTAACACCACGGGAGTATGTTCTTGACTACTTAGTAAGTGCCTTTCCCATACATCTGCATGAGATTCACTCAGGCGTTGATGGAGACGAACGCTCCGAACCAGCCTTTGATGCTGATGGTTCACCGATTGTTTCATCTAAAGCTGTGGCTTTGAGAGATGCCTTAGTAGACAAACTCGCCAGCCTTGATCCAATTCCTGGTGCATTAGAACAACTGCTGTGGCATTTCGGTAACAA
>NZ_JACKZS010000314.1 GCF_014222285.1 Nostoc sp. UCD121 | reverse complement strand
ATTTTATTCGCGTCAATCATCCGCGAACACTATTTTCTTTGTTTTACCCTCTATTTCTCCTTAACCGAGCAGTATTGAGAGTCAATTTACCTTTTGATGACCCGCTCAATTACGAACAGCGAAGTTTCTTGCAAACCATTCAGCAACGGCAATGGAAATCTGAGGCAGACACTCCAGTTATCTTATCGGAAATCCTTTCACTCTTATCAACAGGGTCAGCACCTGAACTCCTAGCCGAGGAAATTACTCCTACTCCAATTGTGATCAAGGGAGATCGCCCACCGTTGCCCGTAGCAGAACTGGAACTTCCAGGCGGGACGATACAACTAGCTTCTCGGTTTTACGTCCAGCGAGAGCCTTGGGAATCGCGTTGTTATGAACAGATTGGAAAAAACGCTGGACTGATTCGTATCAAAGCCCCCCGACAGATGGGAAAAACTTCCCTTTTAGCTCGGATTTGCGATCATGCGGCAGAGCTAGGCTATCGCACAGCTAGCTTAGACTTCTTAGAAACTGATGAGGCAATTTTTGAAGATTTAACGGTTTTCTTGAAACGGTTTTGTGCGTTAATCAGTCGCAAGCTGGGAATATCCCCGCGACAAGTGCCCGAATTTTGGGATGAGGAATTATTCGGCCCCAAGGAAAACTGCAATGATTATTTTGAGCAGTATATATTGGCTCCTTTGACGGTTCCCTTATTTTTGGGATTGGACGAACTAGATCGGCTCTTTCCCTACAATATAGTGGCCAAAGAATTTTTAACCCTGTTGCGCTCTTGGAATGAAAAGGCGAAAGTGAATGAAACTTGGGCGAAATTGCGGATAGCGATCGCCCATTCCACAGAATCTTATGTGGTAATGGACACTAATTCATCTCCCTTTAACGTGGGGCTGGCAGTAGAGTTGCCAGAGTTCAACCAAGAGCAAGTTTTAGATTTAGTAGCGCGGCACGGACTGAGTTGGGGGACGGAGGAAACTAGACAACTGATGAAGATGGTGGGGGGACATCCCTATCTGGTGCGCCTTGCCCTTTATCACGTTGCTCAAGGGGATTTGACGTTAAGCGAATTTCTAGTTACAGCTGCGACTGATGCGGGTATTTATGGCGAACACCTGCGGCGACATTTGTGGAATTTACAGCAAAACCCAGAATTAGCAGCCGCCTTTCAACAAGTGGTGGCAACAAAAGAACCCGTATGCTTGCCTTCAATGTCAGCTTTTAAATTAAATGGGATGGGTTTAGTCAGCTTACAGGGGAATGAAGTGATTCTCCGCCATGAGTGCCTATACCGTCCTTATTTCCAATCGCGCTTGAGGATAAGGGAGTGAAGGAGTCAGTCAACAACGGCAGCTATCGCTATCAAGTGGGGGGAGCCTTGGGTCAAGACGTTCCCTCTTATGTTACAAGGGCAGCAGATATTCAGTTATATGAAGCTCTACAAGCACAAGAATTCTGCTACGTCCTCAACTGCCGCCAGATGGGAAAATCTAGCTTGATGGTACGGGCTCTGGCTCGGCTAAAGTCAGAGGGTTGGGCGGGAATCGTCTTAGATTTTTCAGCGAAAGACAGTCAAGTTGAGCAGGCAGAACGCTGGTACAACGGCATCATCAACCAACTAAACCGCCATTTTAGCTTACTTGATAATGCCCGTACTTGGCTCAAGGAAAGGGATTTTCTCTCGCCTGTGGAACGGTTAGAAGAGTTTATCGAAACGGTGCTACTGCCGGGAATTAATCAGCGTATTGTCATCTTTATCGATGAAATTGACAGCACCCTCAATCTGCCCTTTACTGACGACTTTTTTGCTCTGATTCGCGCCTGTTACAACAAACGGGCAGAAAATCCAGACTACAAGCGGCTGACCTTTGCCCTGTTGGGCGTGGCGGCTCCTGCCGAGTTGATTAGCGACAAGAAACGGACTCCTTTTAATATCGGTCAAGCAATCGACCTCTTGGGCTTTGGGTTAGAGTCAGCGCAACCTTTGGTTAAGGGGTTGGCAGAAAAAGGCGACAATCCCCAGGCAGTCTTAGCAGAAATCCTCAAGTGGACAGGAGGGCAGCCTTTTCTCACTCAAAGGTTATGTCAGTTGGTTGTAGATAACACAGAGTTTATCTCGGCAGAAAAGGAAGCTGAGTCTATTGCAAAGTTGGCGCACAATTGCTTGATTAACAACTGGGAATCTCAGGACGAACAGGAGCATTTGAAGACAATTAGAAATCGCCTGTTGAGTAACGAACAAAAGGCTGCATACTTGCTGGAGTTGTATCGGCAGATTCGCCAAGCTGGAAAACTCAAGTTCCAGAATACTTCCGAAGAAAGGGAATTGCAACTGTCGGGGTTAGTAGTCAAGCGAGATGATCACTTAACGGTTTACAATCCCATCTACGAACAAGTGTTTAACGAGCAGTGGATTGATACCCAGTTAGGCAAATTACGTCCCTATTCAGAGAATTTTCGTTTTTGGGTAGTTTCTGGAGGTGCTGATGAATCACGGTTACTACGGGGTAAGGCATTACAAGAAGCAGAAGAATGGGCGAGGGATAAGAATTTAAGTTACCAGGATAAACAGTTTTTAGCAGCTAGTAAAGAGAAAGAGATCCAGGAAGAAATTGCCGCTAAAGAACAAGAAGCTGCTTTTGAACGGGAGAGAAAGGATAGGGAGGCAGCAGAGGGAAGAAATCAATTACTCAGTGAGGCCAATAAGAAAGCTCAACGACGAATTAGTGTTGGAGTCGTTGTTTTGGTTGTTGCAGTTCTGGGAGCAGCAACCGTAGGTGGATTAGCTAAAAGACAAGTTGATGCAGCCAATAAACGAGTCGAAACTGCTAACTCTCAAGTTGATGCAGCTAATGAACGAGTTAAAGCTGCTGATGCTCAAATTACTAGGGCTAATAAAAATTTAGAACAAGCCCAGACAAAGCTGACAGAAACACAAAAAAACGAACAAAAAGCTAAAAATAATGTTGCACAAGTAATAAAGCAAGAACAACAAGCAAGAGAAAAAGTAGAAAACGCAAATAAAACTCTTGACAAGGCTAGGAATAGAGAAAAAGAAATTTTAGCAAAGCTTACAACTAAAGAAAACAAACTTGAACACACAGAGAACGAACTTAAAAACACAAGCACAAAAAATAAAGCTACTAAAGCAGAAATTGTGAACGTTCGCGAGCTTGTAGCACTAGCTGGACAATTGCGAAACCAAAGTTCATCAGACTCAGATGAAGCTTTAAGGCTGGCAGCAGTATCATTTAATATTGATAACCATGAACTTAAACAAGCATTATTACTGTCGGCTAAATCACAAGCCTACCAAGGACTAAAAGACTGGAGTAATGCTAAAGATGAAATTCAAAAAAGTCAATTATATTTATCCAAAGCTGATCAGAAAGTTATAAGTTTGACCCAACGTTTACAAGTTCAAGTATTACTTCATAAAATCCACGGTGATTTACTAGCGCAAAATAAACAAACTCAGAAAACTATAGAATCTTATAGTAACGCTTTTAAAATTCTAAAAACTCATCCAAGCGACACTGATTTTACTAAAGGCAATCAGTTGCTTACAGGCGAAAATATTGAATCAGTTTATCGAAGTTTAAGAAAGCTAAAACCCCAAGACAAAGAAGTTGAAACAGTGCTAAAAAAACATTTATACGCTCAACTTGAATATTTTTTGAAGGCTAAAAATTGGGAAGCGGCTGACGGTAAAACATATAAACTGATACTTAATATTGCTAAAATAGAAAGAGGATATTTAGATTATGAGCAAATGAATAATTTCTCTTGCTCAGACTTGCAAAGAATAGACCAGCTTTGGGTCAGCTACTCAGACAACCGTTTTGGCTTTAGTGTACAGAAGGAGATATGGATTAGCACTGGGAATAGGCTAGGTATCAAACCAGATGAGTGGACTTCTAAGGATTCGGCAAATTATTTGGAGTTTGCCAAGCGCGTCGGATGGTATAATGACCGACAGCCAGAAGGTAACTCAAAAGACAGTTGGATGAGTTATGAAGAACTAATCAACAATATAAAAGAGAACCCTAGCAGTAACAGTATTAGAGGCGGTCTACCGAGTACTTTTCGATTAATTAGTAAGAGGGTACTTGCAATACTTGCAGCGAATGGGGTCAGTAGGAATCAGGCGTATATGATCATTGGGCCAGTAGAAATTTTGAATCATTTTTGCGTTGCGTCAGCTAACAACTATATTCAAATAGTAAGAAACCCTCATCGTTTTGCGTCCAGCTAACAACTATATTCAAATCAAATAGTAAGAAACCCTCACTACCGCCAAGTTGCAACTTGTGAATTGTAACCTATAAAGCTTTCAAAAGTTTGTAACCATTTATTTCAGCCTCATTTTCCACGCAATAATCAGCATTTCGCAAAACCGATACCTGGCACTGGCGGCTGATAGCAATTTGCCTGAATAAATTTTGTTGCTACCTCATGCACCTCCGTACTTTCAGTCACCCTCTGCTTATCCCAAGGTAAACTCATCTGCCCTGGCGATGACTTTTTTGCCTTTCCACCGTTCATCACCGATGTTAAAAAGTGACTACCCCAATAATTCCTTTTTTCTGGTTTAGCCTTTGGCCGATATTTTTGACAAAACCTGCGATACTTGCCGCGCAGTCCTCCAAAGTCCGCCCCAACTGCAAAAATGACGGATGTCACTGCGTAATGCCGTCGTTACTTAAGCGGTCATGAGTCCCATAGTTGCTAAAGTCGTACAAAAGCAGTCATCCTCATAACCTAAGACTTGCATAGATGTAATGGATTTATATATTTATACCAACTTTTTTTAACATTTCAGATTGACTATTAGCTATAAACTTACAGTAAATATCAACATCATATTCATAATCTCCTGCCGATTCTTCTATCCGCATACCGTATGAGATATAAACAACTTCGTAAACGCCACCACCATCTATGAAATACTCCCCCAATCTCGGTATCACAGGCATATTATATAGCTTTTTTAAATCGCGCTGATCATTTTTATATAACCAAATCATTGTTCTATAGGCTGACATTTTTTAACTCCTAAATTATTCCGTGTTTATAAGTTTGAAGCTGTTACAGGATCTGCGATTGTAGATGTAATATTGGTTTTCTTAGTAAATCCAACATTATTATATAATTCTAATTGGTTAAAAGTCGTGCAGAAATAATTTGAACACTTTAATTTGAAAGTAAAGCTCAACGCTTATTCCAAATTAAATTTATAAAACTTATTTTTATGTAATGCTTTAGTATTATCTACAGGCTGATTACTCTTAATTATTTGGTCAAAAACCATTGCAGATATAGGGCAGTGAAATCTCTTCTTAAAGCTAAAATATATAGATATAGTCCTGGTTGACTTTCATTCTTTGCAGCTTTTTGGTACACCTGACCCAGAACCTGCGATCGCTTCACGCAGACAAGCTCAAAGTCAGTACTAAAGAGAGTTTACGGTCAAATCGTACTGTTATGCTCCTTGAGTTTTGTCAGTCAAGCAGGATATAGTCTAAATTTAGCTAAATTAAGAGTTTTGCGAGTTTTATTGCTATTTTACGTGAAAACACGGAATAATAGTAATGCGTGGTCATGCAGTTAATGAAAAGGTTGCCTGGAATGGTCAAACCTCAAATTGTAGTTAGATTGTCCCCAGAACTGCTGGAGAAACTGAACAAGTATGCCGAACAAACTGGTGCATCCAAAACGGATGTAGTGGTTGGTGCATTGTCTCAGTATTTGGGATGCGGTGAGGCATTGCCACTGAACCAAAAGGTAGCAGAGCTTGAATCTAGAGTGGCAACAGTAGAAGCATTGGTAAAAGTCAGTTAAACCGAGAGTAGTTGAGAAATCCTATGTCAACAGAAATTCCCACCCCGAAAACAATCTGGATTATTACAGAAGAAACGGAAGCAGCAACGACTCATGAAACAGTGACAAGAGGTTCGAGAAGTGG
>NZ_JACKZS010000313.1 GCF_014222285.1 Nostoc sp. UCD121 | reverse complement strand
TTTGTTCTCGTAAGCCACACGCGAACAAATTATGATTTATTCCACTATCTATTTTCCCTTAACCGAGCAGTATTGAGTCCCAACCAAGTAATGTATGCAGTTCTAATAAAGGGAAAAATACGTAATCACTAATTATCGTATCTTTAGCTATTAAACCTTCAAATAAATCATAATAATAACCAGATAAATTATCTCGGTCTGATGCTTTTAAATTTTCTAAATACTGAATGTCATCAGTATAGTTAACTAAATCTATCTCAGGGACTTGACAGAGCAGAGAAATTTGGTAGGACAAAGCATACTGTTCAGCGCTGATAGTAGTTATAGAAGAATTACGTAAATCAAATCCACACTTGCATTTGAGTAATTTAGCTCTAAAAAACTGAATAGACTGATGACAATTAGGACACTTTTCAATTAGAAAACATTTATGGAAAGGACATCCTGTAACACTATGCAGATGCCACACTTGACGATAATAAGGCGATAACTGCAAACAAACAGGGCATAATCTTGGGCCTTGTTTGCGAAGAAACCTAACTGGAATATTCTCTCCAAATGCTTGAACAATAGTTGTATATAAAAATTTAGTCTTGCCAAGAGCCACAGAACTAAATGCCATCGACCAAAGAGTTTTTTCTGACACTCCAGTAATATGACTTAGCAAACATAAGCTATCGAATTGAGGATAAAAGATATTGGCATACCTTTCTGTCTTTGTTAACCCAGAAACTTTTAAAATATAATCGGGAGAAGAGTAATAATTACTATCAGCGAGTCGGGCAATGTACCCAACTAAACTTTCATCAGCGTAAGGATGAGGGCGGCGTAAAAGTTTGTTATCAGTGTACAAGCTAACTCCCTCCTTCTCCTATTTATGTAAAATGTCAGATGCCTTTGTTGAGCGAGTTTTTGGTTTAATTCTGCGATTAGTAGCTTCTAACGTTGAAAATTCTTGTAAGGAATAAACTTGCTTTTCATATAAGAGATATTCATCAGTAAGGAAAGGGTTATGCTTGTGCAGCTTATCTGCTTTTACATACTTGTCAAATGCAGTAGCTAAAACATTTAAATCAAGTTTCTCTAACCCTTGACTAAGTGCTAAATAAGTCCCATAACGAATTAGTTTCATCACATAAGCAACAACACCGTCAGATGCGTAGTAAAAACGCAGGGACATTTCTTCACTAGCTAAACAAGATTCATCACTCAAGGGAAGTTGTGATTCCACTGCATGTATAAAAGTCCGAAATTCTTTACCAGAATCTGCTTTCCATTCAAAAGGGCTGAGAGTATATCTATTAGTAAACCTACGACTTAGCTGAGAGTTAAAATTAAAAACTGCATTACTTTCTGGTAAACCAATTAAAATTATCGGAACTTTAGCATCTAAAATTAAATTTTTTAACCAGTCAGAAACAGTTTTTAGTACCTTAGCTGAATCTCGGTCAATAAAATGTTGAAATTCATCTAAAAAAATAAGTTCTACACCACAATCTTTCATCAATCCTATTAGCCTAATAGTCTGACTTCCTACTGTACCCTTATCATAAGCAGGATCTCCTAATTCCCAAAGAAGCTTAGTTACAACACTTTTGACTGTCGCTGGGGAAGGAATGGTAACAGACAATATCGGAACAACTGTACCAGTAGCTGTTTCATATCTGGGAGACTCTTGAATGTAACTTCTAAAAATAGTAGTTTTACCAGTTCCAGTTTCTCCTTGCAAAAATAAACAGTCTGGCTCATCTTTTAAGTTAGAAAAACGATGGCAATAATCAATAGCTGATAAAATCTCTTTGATGCGAGGATAGATAACATATATGTTATTAGCAAGATACAATCGCTCTGATAATGTCATTTTTAGCAAATGCTTTTTATCTAACATAGATTTATATCTCCGAATTTGGTAAACCTATACTAATATCCCACCCAGATAAATCTGGCTTCCACTCATCAGCCGCTTTGTCATTAATAGAAACTGTTTGCTCAACTTGAGATAAAGATTGTTGCTTTCGGGTATGTTTTCGCTTTTTTGGGGTTTTTAAGTTAACGTCAGTTGAATTTAGATATAATTCTTGATTTAACTCAACTTCAAAGGATGAGTTATCAGTATCTTTCTCATTAATCTGTGAGGATTCAGATAAATTAAAAGCACTACCAATGTCAGATACGCCTGCCATTGAACTATTATTAGATTCGTCCTCTATCAGGTGATGAATACTAGTAGTTAATGTTGGTGTTAGAGAATTTTCCGGTTTATCCCTGTTAAATCCTTCTCTTCCTATACCTTTCCACCTAGCCATTGCCGAACGAGTTTTACCTTTTTTAGTTAATAGCCATTCTCGTTCCACTATTTCTTGAATTTTCTTTTTAGCTAAAGCAAGGGCAACAATATCTACTTTTTTATACTCAATTGCTGCCAAATTCTTAATCACTTTGTGTTGCCACAGAGACAGTCCTTGAGTATAAGCATAAGATACAGCAGGTATGGCTATAAAATTGTCACAAGTTGGGTCAAAAGCATAGATACTGGATAAATCGAGAGGGTCAATTTTAATGGTCGCTTTCGCTCTGAATCGCTTACTAGAACTGCTTTTTTTATCTGATTTTTCAAAATCAGCACGTAACTGGACAAGTTCAGCACTATTGTAATAAAGTCCCTCAAACTCTATGCCTTTTATAGAAATAACTCGTTTCTCAATCCGTCCTAGCAAAACCCTTAATTCCTTATGTGAAGGTGGTAATGCAGGTGGATATTCTAATAATGCTTTTTCCCAAACCTCAGAACGGGGGCATTTAAATTCTGGATGAGCATCTTGATTATGAATATCAATGATAAATATATGAATCATTTCTTGTAAGGCATCAAATGAAACCACAGCATTTTTTTTAGGATCATAATCATATTGCTGCGTAAACTCTAAAAGGAAGTGTCCAGGTTGACCTCCCAATATTTTGGTATTTAACATCCCAAAAAATCTTTCGACCCCTGCTTTATACCAAGGCATTTTAGGTGGGGTATATTGAATGTGAATTTGAAGCTGGCTACAAGCATCCTTAAAGTGTTCGCTATAAAATTCCTTGCCATTATCGACTACCAGTGTTTCCATTAATCCATAGCTAGTCCAGTGATGCTCTACTTGAGGAAATTTACGTTTAACATAATCTTTAGGACGAATAGCATTGAGCAGACACTGCATCACACTCAATGAACTAAAAGGTTCAAAACTTAGATAATAACCAACAACTACACCTGAATATTTATCGATAGCAGAAGTTAATGCAGGAGTTCCTATTGGTAATCGAGTTTCCTCATCCACTACAAAAAATGGTAGTTTTGTATGGTCAATCTCTACTCTTTCTAAAGGACGAGTTACTCGCAGAGATTCTTGGCTTGCAGTATACATTTTATCTGCAAATTTAGAACCATATCTAGCCTTAACTTTTTCATAGGGTTCTAGTTTATAAATAGAGCGATAAATGGTTGTCCGATGCGGAATTTTTAATTTTTCTAATCCAATTTCTTCTCGAAATTTGTTTTCTTGTTCAAGGCTAGCGACCACTTCATCATAAACGGCATCCACACTGGCTCTAAATGGAGTTAGATAAATTTTTTTAACAGCTTTTTCTACTATTTCATTGACTTCAGCTTGTAACTTTGAGCGATAATCTCCACGACCTCTATAATTTGGTACTAGTGAGCGAATGTCTTTTCCTGAATACTCATAACCTTTTAGCCAACGATAAAGTGTAATGTGACTTGGCGGATGAGAATCATTAATTTTTTGAGATGTTTCTTTTATGATTGGACAGAGTAATTCTTTGGTGCGCCTGCTATCATTTTTCTCTAACACAGCAAGTACATATTGTTCTCTTCTTAGGGCTTCCTGCTTTAAATCTAAAGGAATTTGTGTAAAATCTGCGCCACAATAATTTTTTTTATTTGCTTTTGTAGTAGCTTGAAGATTTTCAAATTCCAATTCATCCTTGAAAAATAACTGAATTAAATCAGTTTGGGATATGCAGGATACATTCTCTGTTACGACATCACAAATTTGAAAGCTACCATCGGTTAATCTTTGTTTGATAGTATACTCTCGACCTTTCAACCAAAACTGTAACCCAATAAATAGTTTTACCCTACTCATATAGAAAACTCCAGTAGAGAAAGTGCTTTTTGATTTATATAGATTGGGCTATTTGAACTAATAGGTTGCTTTAAGTCAGTTTTCAGGAATCCTAGAAAAATTAATTTCAACAAAATATTTATACTAATTTGCTTAGGAGCTAAATCTAAAAGAGCAGTTTTTATTGATGTTGAAACCTGCCTTTGAAAATACTGATAGCAGTCTAGGGCATTATTGATACTTAACGGTTCACCAGCATATTTGTAAATAAGTTTGAGATTATTTAACTGCGGCTGAACTCGAATCATTGCATCCGTAACTACAACGAATTCCCAACCTTTCTCTTCACAGATCGGCGCGATGGGCTACGCCCCGCCGGAGGCGATCGCTCGGAATAAACTGAGATTTTTATCAGAATTTACTTTGCTTGCTGGTTTGACCTCGACAAGTAACTTTTTATGCCTGCCTTCAACCAAAAAATCAGGAGTATACCGTCGTTGACGGTTATTAAACGTGTAAAAGATGCTCAGTGGCTGGCTGTGGTACGACAGCACATCTGGGTCAGTTTCCAGTAGGTACATATAATCCCTCTCAATTAGGGACTCATACCATATACCTGTCTGCATTTTCAGGCTGGAAAAAAGACCAATGTTTTTCTTGCTGTTGGAGTTAGTTATTTTTCTAGCTGGGTTAGCCAAGCTGAACCTGCTCTTTCCAGACTTGAGCGGATTGAAGTCCGGTATTCTTAAAGATTATGCGATATGAAACGCATTTCACTTAGTCTGCAACAAAATTTCATTTAGTCCGCACAAATTTCACTTAGTCCGCACAAATTTCATTTAGTCTGCAAACCGACATTCATTTAGTCTGCAAACCGACAAAGGGAAGTAGTGTTAATCGTAGTTTATGGCGGATAAAAGATAAGGGTAGATTATTTTGTCTTACACCGCGATCGTGTATACTGAATTTTTAAATTCAGAGCCACCGAGTGCGATCGCGCAAGATTACTGTGAATAACCCTGAACTAAATAACTTACCTCCCATTAAACTTATTCCTCTGGACGCTGAAACTGCATCGCTCTCTGGACATACTAGAGTTACAAGACCACCCACCGATATTCGGTGGGTGAAAGTTCTGGAATTTTTACGCAGCAACAATCTCGCACCCAACAGCCGCAAGCTTTACGAACGCGAACTCAAAAGGTTTTTGGCGTGGAGTGAGCTGCACTATCATGAGCTACGCCCACGAATTGGTGAAATAGCTCACATTGAGGATTTACATCCTCATTCCTTTCGACATACTTACGCTACTGACTTATTGCTATTAGGAGTTGACCCCAGCCATGCACGAAAATTAACAGGGCATCAAAGCGAGAAAGCGTTTCGGCGCTATACCCTTCGCAGCGAACAAGAAGCTGCGATCGCTGCTTACTATCGTGCGATTGGCGAAGAAGCGGAGTAAGGTATGCCCAAGCCACTCGATCCCAAGTGTCAGTTATGCGCCAAGTTACCAACAACTCAAGCTAAAGTGCTGCATGGAACAGCAGGGGACGGGTGTTGGAATCCAAAAGTCTGTCATAATCGCCGTTCGTTTTACCGCCACCGTTCGCAGAATAATTCAGCAGAAATTGATTCAGTAACAGTCGAACCACCAACGACATATTTTGCAGTGCTGTATTTGTATAAAGAAGCGGGGGATAAACCATTGCACGCCTTGGGCGCAGAACTCTGGCTGGGGCAAAAACCTGTTTGTCGCTTAGAACCAATTCACTGCTTTGGGCTAACGGCTGGCAAGATCCGCGCCTATACAGATCAGGTGTTGCAGGCGTTTGCAAAACAATACAGTGTTTCACTATATCAATA
>NZ_JACKZS010000312.1 GCF_014222285.1 Nostoc sp. UCD121 | reverse complement strand
TGCCTCCCCTGCTCCCTTATCCTCTTACTCCCTACTCCCCACTCTCCACTCCCAGGATGCAGCCACTGCGTGCGGGAAGAGTTAATGACAATTGCTGAGTTTCTTCTTCACCCTTCCACTCAACTTCAGCAGTACCATATAACAGCTTGTTGGGTTGAGTATGCAAACTAGCCACATCTACATTTGCAGTCGCTGAACTTGTGCCAGCATTGACGGCAATTATCAATTCTTCTGTGTCTAAAGTTCTTGCAAAGATATAAAGTTGTCCTTGAGCGTAGAGGACTCGGTAATCACCTGTACGCAAGGCAGGGTAAGTTTGGCGGATGGCAATTAATTGACGATGAGTATTGAAAATTTCTTGATTCCAGTTAGCCTCTAAAGGAAAGCCACGCCGTGAGTCGGGATCTATGCCACCAGGTAAGCCAACTTCATCACCATAGTAAATACTGGGGGCACCGGGAAAGGTGAGTAAAAGTAGAGTCGATAATTCTACACTCGCTATATCACCGCCTGCAATGGTCATCAATCGGGCTGTATCATGACTTGCTAACAAATTGAGTTGAGTTAGCTGAATTTCCCAAGGGTAAAGTTGCAGTACTTCTTGGATTTTGGTGGCGTACTCGGTGGCAAACAAGGGTGGGTAGGGTTGATAGTCGCGGCTTTGAACTTGTTCTAAGACTACGCGATCGCCAGCTGCAAAGGCAATTGTCGGCCCAGCAAATAGATAATTCATCACGCCGTCAAATTGCGTTCCATCCAACCACTGGCGGGAATCTCCCCATACTTCGCCCACAATATAGGCTTCGGGATTGATGGCTTTAGTGCGATCGCGGAATTCCTGCCAAAAACCAGGAGTTTTTATTTCAAATGGTACATCCAATCGCCAACCATCAATGCCGAATTTAATCCAATATTCGGCAATTTCCATAATGTATTCTCGTACTTCTGGATTGTCGTGGTTAAATTCTGGCAAGGCGCGATTTCCCGCCCAGCCCACGTAGTTAGCAGGTAAATCACCAGTGTAGGGTGCGAGAGGCCAGCCTTCAATTTTGAACCAATTTACCCAAGGTGAATGGGGGCCATTCTCTAAAACGTCATGGAAAAAGAAAAATCCACGGCTGGAATGATTAAACACCCCATCCAGAACGACTTTGATATTCCGTTTATGGGCTGCATCAAGCAATTCTTTAAAAGCCTCGTTGCCCCCTAACATTGGGTCAACTTGATAATAATCGTGGGTATGATAGCGGTGATTACTGGCGGATTGAAAGATGGGTGTGAAATAAATCGCGTTAATCCCCAAATTCTGGATGTAGTCTAAATCCTCCATGATGCCCCATAAATCCCCACCTTTATAACCCTGGAGGGTTGGCATAGAGTCCCAATCTTCCCAACGGGCTTCTTGCAATAACCGTTTGCGCGGCTGTTTGCTTCTGGCAAAACGATCTGGGAAGATTTGGTAGAAAACAGCGTGCTTTACCCAATCTGGTGTTTGAATTTGCATGAATAACTTTTTGTACGTTCAGAAGCGATCGTTGCAAATATTAGCTTCTTTATGGCTCTTACTTATGATAGAGAATCTGTAATTTGCCAGTAGTCATTAAGAATTTATACCAATTTAACAATTTTGGCTACAGGAATCTTCTTTGATTTTTGCGAAGCTAGGTACAATTCAAAGAGCCTTTTTGCCTATTGCCTACCGCGCTTCGCGCACAGAAATCAAAGAAGATTAGTATACAACTTGTTAGTATTTAATATTTGTTAAATTTATCTTTTTTATTTATTACTTAATTATTCTTAATTTTATTTTTTTAACTTTGTCCGTAATGATTTAGATAGATAGTGGATTAGTTTAATAGCTTACATAAAAATTACCTGTTAGCTCAGTCTTGGGTAATTCTGAAATGCGTCTGCTCAAAGATGTCTCATGAGTAGAGAAAATCACTATTAGGAGACATAATTCAGGGATATGAGTTATGAATTAGCAATTGTCTTAGGAATTATTTCCCGCCTCCTAAGCTTATTTGATGTTATCTATAAAAAAATAGATAACTATAGTCGCATCAAATAATCAAGGCGAAAAAACTGCATAGTCTGCATTAATGCCAGAGCGACTTATGCTAATAAACTACTTTGCTTGCACCCAATAAATTGAATTTGAGGTAAAAATGAGACACGAAAAACTTTCTCCCGGACTACTGTTGGCATTTCAAGACTATCAAAATGAGGGAGATAAAGCTTTAGTTACACACAAGCGATCGCTTGGCATCATTGCCCACAAAAGCCCAGTCAAGCCAACAAAGAGCGTCGTTTTTATCTATTGCGATCCTGATGCAGACTTGAGTTATTTATCACAATATAACATTGAAGTCAATCAAAACTCTGGGAGTGTGCGGACGGCTTTTTTACCGATAGAAAGTTTAGATGTCTTGTCTGAAGAAGATGTTATCCAACGCATCAAGCCATCACGCAAACTTCATTTGAGGATGGACACTGCAATGGGAGCAGTCAAACTACCGGAGTTCCAGAATAAAACTGGACTGACTGGTAAAGGAGTAATCATCGGCATTATAGACAGTGGCATTGATCCGAAACACCCTGCCTTTGCTGGACGAATTTTACACATTTGGGATCAAACACTGCCAGGGCCAGGAGTAACAGAGGGCGGCTATGGGGCGGAATTTACGGGAGCGCAACTGACAATTTCTCAGGATACTGGCGGTCATGGTACTCATGTTGCCGGAATTGCCGCCGGTGCCGATGCTAGCTATGGCGGTGTAGCACCAGAAGCGGAATTAGTTGTTGTCAGGTCAGATTTACAGGATGCCCATATTGCTGATGGTGTGCGTTACATTTTCCGAATTGCTAGAGAGTTAGGACGCGCAGCCGTGGTGAATCTCAGCTTGGGTGGACACGCTGATGCCCATGATGGTAGTGATTCCTTATCCAAAGTTATTGACGCGGAAACTGGCCCTGGAAGAATAGTTTGCTGTGCTGCTGGTAACGAAGGAAACGATAACATTCATGGACAAGCGATAATACCCAGTGGACGCACTCGTGGTATGCGCTTTAATGTTCCTTTGAATCAAATAGGCATAGTTTGGTTAAATGCTTGGTATTCCAAAGACAGCGAATTAGAAGTGTCTGTGCGGAGTCCTAATGGTTTTGTCACCCCATTTCAAAAAATAATTACTGACGGTAATGCCGCACAAGATTACCAGTTACCAGATGCAAGGGTGCAATTAGCGACACCAGCGCCAGATAAAGCCAATGGCGACCATAATTTCTTTGTGCAAATCCGGGGTATTGGCTCCTCGCCAGTTATGGGAGGTGTTTGGCAACTGCGAGTTCGCAACAGTTCTGCAACTGACACACGTTTAGATGTATGGACACTAGATGACACTTCGTCAGTGTTTTTTACAGGTAAAAGTGTGAAAGATGCGCTCAAAATTGGTTCGCCAGGAGCCGCCAGCACTGCAATTACAGTTGCCGCCTATACTACTAAAACCAAGTACACAGATATTGATAACCAAGTGCGAGAAATGGGATTAGAATTGCACACTATTTCGGAATTCAGTAGTGAAGGCCCACTCCGAAATGATGCACACAAGCCGGATGTAGCAGCACCAGGAGCAATGATTATTTCCACACTTTCTGCCGATGCAAGTTTTGACCGTTCATCAATGATTAATTCCAAGTTTGTGGTGCAGGCTGGTACGAGTATGGCGACACCATTTGTTAGTGGGTTAGTAGCATTACTATTGCAACGAGATCCCAATCTCGATCCGGCTGCTGTGAAAGACTTACTACGTAAAAATAGTGCAATTCCTGGAAAACCCGCAGGGACATTTGATGAGAAATGGGGTTATGGAGTGATTAACGCTTTAAATCTGTAATTAGCCTCAGAGATGCGATATATTTAACACATTTAAGACAATAAATATATCGCGTCTCTTGAAGATTATACAGCTACCAAATTAAACAGCACTAATTTAAAAAATGCTGACTTAACAGAGGCAATTTAAATCGTAATAACTGCTTTGATGCTGATTTTTAAGGAGTAATTTTAAGTGGTACTTTCATAGAGAAAGGAAATATTAATATACAAGTATAATCTGCATTTAGGCTCTCAATAAACCTCACAGCCAAAGAGAACAGCAATTAATCTGTAATTGGACATAGTAAATCGCCCATTAAATCTATACAGAGATAGGCAATAAAAACTCGTAAGTTTGATAAGTTAGTTATACGATAGGTTAATAATTGCCTGCTTTTTACCCGCTTACCGCTCATGGATTTTCAAAAGCTTGATGCCGCCCTTGCTACAGCCTTCAATGATGTTCAAAACCCAGAGGAACCGAGTTTAGAAGTTTTCATCCATACTGAACCAATTTTAGACTCTGCTGCAACTGCTGTTTTAGAAAATTTAGGCATCAGTGGTGTTATCAGTGGAAGAGATATATTTACGGCAACACTGTCACTAAATACAATTTCCCAGTTGTCAGAGGAACCTTGGGTGAAATATTTGAAGCGATCGCAGCAATTGCGTTTGGTTAATAGGAGAATAAATACAGGCAAGTTGGGTGTTTAATAACCATTATCTAACCCCGGACTACGCAGATAATTTTTTGTATTTACTTTGAATTAGGTTGTTTTTTCTGGAAACTTACACTTCACCTCAATTTCCAGATTACTTACAGCCGAGCCTTCAGTAATTTCAGTAGTAATATTTTTTTGAAGAACAGCCAAGAAATCTGTCATCATAACTTGGCATGAATTATTAATTACATGATTCTTAACCTTTGATTGACTGAAAGATAGATCCTAAAGATGCGTCTAATTCGATACAATTTATAGGCAGAGAGAGCCGAGGAGAACAAGGTGGTCTTATTAAAAGGCTTTGAGATCGAGATGTATACTGGCACGCCTCAAGGTGAAATCGTCGGTCTCTCCGACAAAATTATTGCAGCCTTGGATGGATTTATGCGGGAGCCAGATAGCCGCAATGTCGAATACATAACCCAACCATCCCATGATTACGAAAATTTATTGTGTGCCTTGCTGCGTCCTCGGCGGGAGTTGCGAAACTACCTCAATCACTTGGGCGATTACACCTTGATACCGGGAAGTACTTTATCGTTGGGTGGCGGCGATCGCTTTCTGCGTTCCGATCCAGCAAATCCCTATCATGACTACATTGAGAACACCTACGGGACAAAAGTAGTCACCGCCAGCGTACATATTAATATAGGCATCAGCGATCCAGAAGTATTAATGCGGGCGTGTCGGGTGATCCGTATGGAAGCACCTCTATTTCTCGCCCTCAGCGCTTCATCTCCCTTCCTAGATGGCAAAACTACTGGCTATCACTCCACTCGCTGGGGCTTATTTCCGCAAACGCCTAACCATGTACCATTATTTGCCAGCCACGCCGATCATATCCAGTGGGTGGAAGATCAACTGGTTGCCGGAACCATGCAAAATGTTCGGCATTTATGGACATCGGTGCGACCAAATGGCGATCGCCGCCCTTATGATCTAAATCGCCTAGAACTACGAATTTGCGATTTAGTCACAGATCCCATTGCCTTACTAGCCATTACTGCCTTATTAGAAGCGCGTTTATTGCAAGTAATCGAAAATCCCAACATCGATCCTTTAACTCAAAGTATTTTCTCTAACGAAGAACTCGTCACCCTGACTGCTGAAAACGAAGCTGCGGCGGCGGCTGATAGTCTCGATGCTCATTTGAGGCATTGGCAAGATGGTAGAAGCATCCTAGCTAGAGATTGGATTACCCAAATGTACCAAGATGTTTGGGCGATCGCTAAACAACGAGGCTTTAGCTGTTTCCTTTCCCCATTGCACAAAATTCTCCGCGAAGGTAATGAAGCTCAACAGTGGTTGCAGTTACACACAGTCGGTTTTGACAGCCAGCGCGTCATCACTCAAGCTATTCTCGCCACCCAAGAACGCGAAATCGAACTCGAAGACAAATTGTGTTCGTCCCTACTAGCTTAATTGAAGAGGCAGGGGAGCAGGGAGCAGGG
>NZ_JACKZS010000311.1 GCF_014222285.1 Nostoc sp. UCD121 | reverse complement strand
GCCAGCGATTTGTACAGTAAATGGCACGTCAAGAACAGTTATGAGGCGATAAAAAGAGGGGCGATGCTTGGTTATATTGACTATAACTTGATTGTGAATGAATGATGTATTGGTGAGGAGAGGGAAGGTATTAAGTCGGGTATTGAAGCATAAAAACTGGCTGTAACAAAAGAGAATCGCTTTAAAGCGTTGTAATTACGGAATTACTCGTGGTATATCTGTATCCAAAAAGGAATTTGTATACAGCACCCAGCCATGCTCCAGGACTACTCCGGTCAAAATCTTCGAGGACGCAACTTCAAAGGGCAGAACCTTGAGGGGGCAAATTTTAGTGGCGCAGATATTCGAGGCGCAAATTTTACTGGGGCTAATTTACGTGGTGTAAAATTTATCGGAGTAAAGGCGGGTCAGCCAAGCTGTTGGACTATAACTCTATTATTTGCCTCTATTACATTATCTGGAGTAGTAGGATTTCTTTTCGCTTCCTCTGGCATTTTTCGTGAAGTTACTGTCTCTAGTGGTGAAATTATCGAATTGATATATATACCAGGGTGGATAGCTTTGGTTGTAATACTACTTTTATTTATAACGCTCAATTGGAAAGGATGGTCAACAGAAACTTATTTCACTTTATATTTTGCCCTATTTTTGCTTGCTATTATACTTGAAATCAAATCAAATTCATTAACTGGCACTTTAGCTCAAATATCATCTATTGTTCTTGCTTGGGTTATATTGCTTTCAATACTCCTAACCGTAGCGAAAATGACAGGCGAAACTATAGGCTTGGTTGGGGCTGGAATAGTTTCTTTTTTTGGCTCTGTAAGTGAGATACGCCACTACCAAATAACATCTGCTTTAGCTTTAATAGTAGTTTCATTAGCCATAATCTTTTTATCTAATTTTGTTATCTGGCAAGCCTTTAGTAAAAAATCAACAGACAGCTTATTTAAAAATGTTGCTATTGCTATTACCACTATAGGTAGTACAAGTTTTTATGTTGCAGACTTAACGGACGCTGATTTTACCAATGCTATACTTAAAAGTACAGACTTTAGAAAAGCTATTCTGACTCGTACCTGTTTCAAAAAAACTAAAAAACTGGATCGTGTGCGCCCTGGTACAACTTACTTGCAAAAAGCACAAGTGCGTCAAGTGTTGGTCACAGGTCAGGGACTAGACTTGAATTTTGACCGTGAAGACTTGCGAGGAGTCAATTTTCAAGGGGCGAATTTGGTAGATGCAAGTTTTATTGGTGCAGACCTCAGTGAAGCCAACTTGCACAATGCAGATTTATCCAAAGCAAAGCTAGTGCAAACACAACTAGATGGCACTGACTTCACTGGTGCAACTCTCACAGGTGCATTCATTGAAGATTGGAATATTACTACTGATACCAAGTTTGATGGGGTACAGTGCGATTACGTTTATATGCGCCTGCCTACTCAAGATAACCCAGACCCGCACCGCAAACCAGACAACAGGCAGGAGGTATTTGCAGACGGAGAGTTTGGGGATTTCATCAAACCAATTTTCGACACCCTGGACTTGTACCACAGCCAAGGAGTTGACCCACGTGCGATCGCAATCTCGTTTAAGCAGTTAGCTGAAAATCACCCTGATGCTGAACTTGAAATTGTGGCAATGGAGAAACGGGGGCAGGATAAGTTTTTACTTCGTGCTAAAACCGCATCTACGGCTGATAAGTCTGAACTGAGTGCAGAATATTTTGAAACTTACAATGAGATAAAAGCCTTGCCGGAGCGAGAAATTAAATTACTTTTAGCAGAAAAAGATAGTAGAATTCAAAGTTTAGAAAATTTTGTTAATCAGGCGCTACAACGCCCTAGTTATTATTCAAATGTAGAACAGGTAGGTACTATGACTAACAACCCCGGTGGATTTTCAGTTGGTGGTTCTGTAGGCGGCAACGTCAACAACGTTCAAGGTGATGGCAACAGAGCAGTTCAAGGGGACAATAATCAGGCTGTCCTTGGTGATGGTAATCAAGTAACGCAACAAAATCAAGTGGGGGCAGATACCGGAGAATCACTAACTAAAGAGGATGTTGTCAAGTTACTGGCACAATTAGAAACTTTAATTCAAGGCGCAGAACTCCCAGCCAACACTAAAGAAGAAGTAATTGAAGACTTGAGTGCAGCTAAGAAAGCCACAGATAAAGAAGAACCAAATAAGCAACGAGCATTAGAGCGTTTGGGAACTGTGGCAGAAACACTTGAAAAAACAAGTAAGGGCGTGGAAGCTGGTCAGAAAGTCTGGACAATAGCCAAGCCGATTATTGTGAAAGTTGCAACTTGGTTAGGTGTTGCTGCTGGTTCTCACCTGTTGGGATTGTAGAACTGATTTATGAGTCAGCCGCCACCAGAAAACTCTGATTCGCAACAGCCTGATGCAAATTCAACGCAACAGGCTGATGGTTTCACACCTCAAAATGTAGTTCAGGGGAATCAAAACCGAGCTGTTCTGGGTGACAACAACACAGTAGTTCAGGGTAATAACAACTTGATGCTAACCATCAAGGAGTTAATTCTTGGACAGCAGACAACACCAGTAGGCAACCCGACTCGACCAAAGAATGAACGGATACTATTAGCCGCAGTCAAGGAAGAAGTTACTGGATGGTTAAGGGACTCTCTACACAATGCCGTGCTGATAAATTTAGATAAAGAGTCGCAACCCCAGCAGGTAAAACGCCCTTGGGATGCTCAGATAAAAATTGGCTTAAAGCCTGCTGAACCTATCCCAGACACCACAACAATTTTGCAAGTTTTTGATTCAGAAGGAATTGCAGGTAAACTGTTAATATTGGGTGCGCCAGGAGCAGGTAAGACAACCACACTATTAGAACTAGCACAAGCTTTAATCAAACGTTCTGAAGAACAGCCTGATTATCCTGTTCCAGTTTTATTTAACTTATCTTCTTGGAAAGATGATCGACAATCTCTAGCTGATTGGTTAGTGGCTGAACTTAAATCTAAATATGGTGTCTCAAAACAGCTTGGTAAGAAATACCTGGAAAATCACCAACTGCTGCCCATGTTAGATGGTTTAGATGAACTAGAGCCAGTTCGCCAGCAAACTTGTGTTCAAGCTATTAATCGATTACTACAAGCAGAATATCGTTGTCAGTATTTAGTTATTTGTAGTCGTAGTGAAGAGTATGGCAACTATAAAACTCGACTCCAACTTAATGGAGCTATCTGCTTACAGCTTCTAACAGACAACCAGATTCGGAAATATTTGATTGATACTAACCATGCATATCTGTGGCAATTCATTAACAAAGATCCAAACTTGTTAGAGTTAACTAAAGTTACAATTTTGCTGAGTATTTTTGTCCTGGCTTACCAAGAAACATTTATTAATTCATGGGAAAACATGACTGAAGAAAGGTGGGATAACATAAGCGCGGAAAATTGGACACAAATATCTTCTTCAGATTCCTTCAATCTTCAAGACTTGTTGGATGCTTATGTGCAACGGATGCTATTAAGAGAAATTAATAGTAGAGCTTATATTAATCAGAAAATACCTACAAAGCGGCAAACTACATTATGGCTCGTTTGGTTGGCTCAACAATTGGAAAAAGAATATAAAACTGAGATTTTAATTGAGGAAATACAACAATCTTGGTTAAGAACTATAGGTTTAAAAAGATTATATAGAATAATTTTAGGGCTAATAATTTTTTCAGTTTGCGGAGCGATATTTGGATTAGTTATTAATGGATATATCGGACTAATTGTTGGAATAATTTTAGGGTTAACTTATGCGCTAGCTTCGGAGAAAGGAGTTGTTATAGAAACAATAGTTTTGTCTAAGTTAAATAAAAAAAGATTGTTTAGAGGTTTGGCTGTCGGGTCAGGTTTTGGCTTAGTTATAGGATTAATATTATGCTTAATATTACAAGACAATCAAGGACAAATTTATGGAATGATTGTAGGAATAATGTTTACTTTGCTCATCGGTCTACTTTTCGGGCAACCTGATACAACAATAGAAACAAAAATAATTCCAAACCAAGATATTCGGAAATCTGCGGTCAATGCTATTTCTTTATCGTTGATTATAGGAATAATTGTAGGGTTAATTATAGGAGTAATTCGTAACCCGATGGAAGGACTGATTACAGGGGTAATTTTTGGGTTGATTTTTGGTTTAGTTGCTGGTGGAGATGCTTGTATCCAACATTTCACTCTTCGCCTCATTCTCTACCGCAACGGCTACATCCCCTGGAACTATGCTCGTTTCCTCGACTACTGCACCGAGCGATTATTCCTCCAGCGTGTTGGTGGTCGTTACCGCTTCATGCACAAATTGCTGCAAGACCACTTCGCACAAATGGATTTCAAACGGAATTAGGAAGATATAACCCTTTTACAAGGGGAACGTTATTGTAGAACACATTTATGAGTCAGCCGCCTGAGAACTTAGAACCACAACAGCTTGATGCAAATTTGAAGCAAGCTGATAGTCCTACATCTCAAAATGTAGTGCAGGGGAATCAAAACCGAGTTGTTCAAGGTAATGAGAACCAATCTGTTTTAGGTGATAGCAACACAGTAATTCAGGGTAATAACAACTTGATGCTAACCATCAAGGAGTTAATTCTTGGGCAGCAGACACCCCCAGTAGGCAACCCGGCTCGACCAAAGAACGAGCGTTTACTACTAGCCGCAGTTAAGGAAGAAGTTACTGGACGGTTAAGGCAATCTCTACACAATGCTGTGCTAATTAATTTGGGGAAGGAGTCACAACCGCAACAGGTAAAACGCCCTTGGGATGCAGAGATAAAAATTGGCTTAAAACCTGCTGTTCCTCTCCCACATACCACTACAATTTTAGAAGTTTTTGACTCACAAGGAATAGCAGGGAAACTGTTAATTTTGGGTGCGCCAGGGTCAGGTAAAACAACGACACAATTAGAACTGGCTGAAGAATTAATTAAACGTGCGGAAGAAGAGCCTGATTATCCCGTTCCTGTTTTATTCAACTTGTCCTCGTGGAAAGATGACCGACAATCTCTAGCTGATTGGCTAGTAACTGAACTTAAATCTAAATATGGTGTCTCAACTAAACTTGGTAAAGAGTGGGTTGACAATCACAAATTACTGCCATTACTTGACGGTTTAGATGAACTTGAACCACAACGCCAAGAATCTTGTGTTCAAGCAATTAATCAGTTTTTAGTAGGCGAAAATAGAGCGCTTTATCTAATTGTTTGTAGTCGGAGTGAAGAATACAGTAACTACTCAACTCAATTACAACTTAACGGTGCTATCTACTTACAGCCTTTAACCAGCAATCAAATTTGTGATTATCTAACCTCTATAAATTCTATAGAACTGTGGTCAACCATCAGTAGCGACTTAGACTTACTAGAGTTAATGAAAACTCCATTACTACTCAGCATTACTGTTCTAGTATCTCAAGAAATATCTGTTGAAGAGTGGCAGCATTTGAACTCTACAGCAGACCGGATTCAGTATTTGTTAGATGCCTATATAGGACGGATGTTGACACGGAATATCAACAGTAGGGCATATTTGAAGAATAAAACTCCTAATGCTAGAAAAACACGAATGTGGCTTATTTGGTTAGCAGGGCAAATGCAGCGAGAATCGAAAACTGAGTTCTTAATTGAAGAAATGCAGCCTAGTTTGTTAAAAGCTAAAATTCCCCAAGTTATTTATAATTTGATTGTTTGGGGATTTATACAAATGCTGATTTTTGGGCTGATTTCTGGGCTGATTTCTGGGCTGATTTTTAGGCTGATTTATGATCCGATTTCTGAGCTGATTTCTGGGCTGATTTTTGGGCTGATTTTTGGGCTGATTTCTGGGCTGATTTATGGGTTGATTTATGGGCTGTTTAATGGATTATTTGGTGAGATAATAGAGTATAAACTTGAAAATATAGGTTTAATTAGGTCTAATAAATTTTTCAACAAAACCATTATAAAATGGCTGATTTCTGGGCTGATTTCTGGGCTGATTTCTGGGCTGATTGTTGGGCTGATTTCTGGGCTGAGTGGAGGGCTGATTTTTGGGCTGATTTTTGGGCTGATTTCTGGGCTGATTTCTGGGCTGAGTGGAGGGCTGATTGGAGTTAAGATTGTAGTGATTGTGATTTT
>NZ_JACKZS010000310.1 GCF_014222285.1 Nostoc sp. UCD121 | reverse complement strand
ATAATATTTTTTACCAAATTTTTAGAGGTATTTATAGAAAAATCTTACTCAATTATTTTGGATATATCCATGAAAATTACGTCTTTTGGTAATGTTAAAACGTTTGATATTACTGTATTACCTCAGTCTTAAAACTCATTCTTTTTACAGTTGTAATATATTAAAATCCTCCATAAACCTCCTTAAAAGAGGACTATGGGGGATTATTTAAAAATATTGAAAATCTATCTAAAGATATACATGAAAGTTGAAGGTTCCCTGGACGCAACCATCATAGCCCTAACTATCAAACAGTGGTTGTCTGTAGGATGGAAGATTTCACCTGACGTTGGCTGGTGACAACCATCTGGATCGGACGATCTTGGCCTGTCACTAAACCACGGCGTTTAGGTCGCACGTCACCATTGTCAACTAGTTCTAATTCGCGGGTGGAAAGGATTTTGGCGAGTGCTAGCTTCATTTCTAACTGGGCAAATGCTAGACCAATACAGCGTCTTGCACCACCCCCAAAAGGTAAATATTCATAGGGAGAAAATTGCCGTTCTAAAAAGCGTTCTGGTTTAAACTGCTTAGGTTCGGGGTATAAATCTTCTCGGTGGTGGGTCAAGTAAATTGAACCAATAACACCTGTACCTGGTTCAAGTTCGTAGCCGCCCAAAGATAGAGGTGTTCTGACTATTCTGGCAAAAGTCAGCATCGCTACTGGGTAAATTCGCAAAGTTTCGGAACAAACAGCGTTGAGGTAGGGTAATTTAAAAATGGTGCCAGGATCTGGGTTATCACCCAAGCTATCTAGTTCTTGCAGTAACTTTTGGCGTACTGATGGTATTTTTTGAATCCAGTAAAATGCCCATGCTAAGGCTGTTGCTGTGGTTTCATGGCCTGCGACCAACAGAGTCATTAATTCATCGCGTAACTCTTCATCAGTCATTGGTTGACCTGCTTCATCCCTAGCTGCCATGAGTAAGCTGAGGATATCTGTGCGTGATGGGTCTGGTTGTTCTTGACGTTCTCGAATTTCTTCGTATATAAGTTTGTCAGCTGCCTGCTGTCGGCGCATCTGCTTTCCCCAGAAATTAATCGGGCCAAAATCCCTTTGCAAAGCTGGAAAATAAAGCAAAGCGGCACTCAATACAGAACTTCCTTTTTCCAGCATTTCAGCCAAACAATGCTGTAATTTTTCGGCGCGTGGGCCTTCATCTAGACCAAACACAGCTTGCATAATCACTCGCAGGGTAATAGCTTGGGTAACAGACCGGATATTGAAGGTTTGCCCTATCTGGTGTTGGCTAATGACTTTTTCGGTAATATCACTAATTATTTGACTATAGCTTCGCATTCTTTCACCGTGAAAAGGTGGCAATAACAACTGCCGTTGGCGTTGGTGTTCTGCACCACTGATGGTAATCACAGAATGCTTACCAAGCAAAGATTCAAACACCAGATTTGTATCACCAGGTGCTTCTAACCCCTTGGTATCGTTTGTCAAAATCTGCTCTAGCACTTCAGGTTTACTGACAAATATCAGTGGCGGAGATTTGCTGTCTAGCCTGATGGTGAACATATCCCCATATCTTTTGGCACAAGTTTCCATAAATGACATGGGGCTAGTAATCCAGCGTAGCATCTGTAAAACTGCTGGGCTTTGCGGGCCGTTTGGTAATTTCATAAAATTCTTTTGTTACTTTATGTCTTGTTCTTACTTTAACTAACTGCAACTTATAAATTTCTGTTGATTGGAGTTACTTATACTGAGGGTACAAAAAAGCAATAAACTGTTACAGCCTGAAAGATGTAAAATTTTTGTTAAATTCAACGAGCATCTACAGTTTCATCTCATCGTCACAAGGTACTCAGCATGACTGCAATCTCTCCAAAAGCTTCTTCAGCGCTTCCCAATTTTTCTGAAGGAATTCAATATTTTGGTGAAGCGTTACCAGATTTTGAAACTCATGGTGCAACACCTGCTATCGAGTCGGGCAAAATAGCGATCGCATCGACCACAGATAAAGCAGCGGTATATCAAACTTTACTAGCTGCTGATGCCTTACGCTACCTGACTTTGCAAGTTACCGCTAGCAAGGCTTCTGGGCATCCCGGCGGATTTGCCAGCCAAGCAGAAGCTTACGCATCTCTTGTCATGCTGGGATACAAGAACATTATTACTGAAGTCGGACACCACGCCCCCGGATTTTATAGTGCCATGTTCTTGGATCGTTCGCTAGAGGACATGGGAATTTTTACAGTCCAACAATTGCGCGATCGCTTTCGAGAAAAGCACGGATTATTAGGACACCTTTCTGGTTTCATTCCCGGTATTCTCGCACCTGCGGGGCCTTTGGGACAAGGGCAACACTTTGCAATGGCGGCTGCACTGTTACACAAAGATAAGTTGTTCCCCTTTACAGTTGGGGATGGTGGATTGGGTGAGCCTTATATTGTAAGTGCGATCGCACATTTCCATACTGCTTATCCTGCTGCCACCAACTTCTTACCAGTGTTGGTATGGAACGGTTACAGCCAAGAACATCACAGCATGGTTTCCCTGAAAACCAATGAACAGATGCAAGCATATTGGCAAGGTAACGGTTTTGATGAAGTCGTATTAGTGGATGCCAAGGATTTTGACGATCAAAACCAGCCAGGAGATTACGTTGATAGTACCGCTTTTTCCTTTGAGAAACGCCTAGCATTTACTCAAGCAGTACTTTCGGGTGTAGATAAAGCAGCGCGTTTTGCGTTGGGTGGTAAACTTACCGTCTTCATTATTAAACAACTCAAAGGTGCAGGAGTCCACGCGCGGGGTGCAAAATCTCACAACCTATATCCTAAAGATACGCTGGATGCGCCACATATTGTCAGTGCATTGCAAACCCGTGCTTTGTCAGCAGAAGCTTGGCAATTAGTCAGAACAAATGCCGAACGTGCAGGCGGTGGCCCAGCAGCAAAAACTGTGGTGACAGAATTTGAATTCCCATTGCCAGAATTAGGCGAATTACCTTTAGAAGAATATGCAGTTGGTGGCGAACCAAAAGTTTCCACAACCGCGATGGGACGATTGGTAGGAATAGTTGGAAATAAAGATCAGAATTTCCTCGTCACCAACGCCGACGGTAATGAAGCATCAGGAATTGCCAACATCAACCAAGCATTAAAGATTATCCACCCCACAACCGACGATTTATATAATCAAGCACCAAATGGACAAGTTTATGAACCATTGAGTGAAGATGCTTGTGCCGGTTTAGCTGCGGGTTTGGCGTTAATGGGTGCGAGAACTTTGTGGTGTTCTTACGAATCTTTTGCCATTAACGGATTACCAATTTGGCAAACTGTAACCCAAGCAATGGCAGAATTGCGTCGTCAAACTCCCTCAACTATTACTTTATTCACAGCAGGCGCATTAGAGCAAGGGCGCAACGGTTGGACTCACCAACGTCCTGAAATTGAAGCTTACTTTGCTTCCTTGATGCGAAATGGTAATGTTTTCCCATTATTTCCTCCCGATGCTAATAGTATTCAAGCCTGTTATGACTGGGCGTTGAAAACTAAGAATAAGGGAGTTGTGATTACAGCTAGTAAATCACCATTGCCAATTCGCACAACTTTAGAACAAACTCGTCAAGGGTTGCGCGATGGTGCAGTGTTATTACATGAAGTTGCTGGTGATAGACAAGTTGTATTTGCTGTAATTGGCGATTTAACATTAATACCAGTATTTGAAGCTGCTGCTTTCTTGGAAACTGAAGGTATTGGTGTGAAGATAGTTTCTGTGATCAATCCTCGGCAATTGTACCGTAGCCATGATACTGCTTGGGATACTTGTTCTGAACCCGAAGGCGGTTTCTTGGATGATGCAGCATTTGCCGAATTATTTGATGGCGATGCGTTAATTGCGGTTACTGGTGGTGCTGCGGGGATGCTGGAACCAATTCTGTTACGGAGTACAGCGAAGCGCGACACCTTTGCATGGAAACGTGGCGAAACTACAGCTAGTGCTGGCGAGTTGATGGCATTTAATGGATTGACTGCTGAAGCGTTAACGAAACGTGCGATCGCATTAGTCCATTAAATGATATTGCATAAATGCGGGATGATTTTATTGAATTTTCCTTTGCGTTTCATCTCTAGATTCAACAACGCCCATTAAATAAAGCTGGAATTGTTTCTACTTTTATCGCATTTATACGTATAGAAACGCTGAAATTGCGTCGGAATGCGTATACTTGCGTTTTTTTATTGAAGAGAACTTAGCAAGCAGGAAAAATGGGAGTAGATTTGCTGAAATTCTTTGACAAAAGCTGGTTTTGGAGTCACAAAAGCTAGTTTTGGTGTCGCAAAAGCTAGTTTTGAAGTCACAAAAGCTGGTTTTGGTGTCGCAAAAGTTAGTTTTGAAGTCGCAAAAGCTGGTTTTGGAGTCAGAAACTTAGTTTACAAGTCACAAAACTTGATTTTTGAGCTAGGACGAAGGTTTTTAAATTGGAGAAACTTTCAGTTACCCTGAAGGGTGATATTTTTATCTGGAAGCGTGGGGAATGTGGGACTTGAGGACAAGTGCGATCGGGTTAGTGGATTAAGTTAGATTTTGTAGATAGGAAAGTCTAAAATTTTATCCCAAATGAATCTACGGTGATAAATTAAGATTTTGATGCGTGTATTTGCGGTTAACTTTTTAAAGAATTGTGACATAAAATTTTTCCTTAAGCTACATATAAAACTCCTCTCTAGATTTTGACTATGAGGGAGGCTAATTTTAGCTTGTTTATGAACTCAGTTGAAATACAAGAAAAAATATTTATGATTGAACAACAAGCTCAAAAATTTCTTGAAGCTTTTCAAGCAAAAATCCCAGGAGCGCGTAACAAAAAGCTTGTGTTCCTTTTAATCGGTCGTACAGGAGTTGGAAAATCCAGTACTGTAAATGCACTGTTAGGAAAACCGATTGCTGAAGTTGGCGATTATGAAGCAACAACAATGGGAGTTGAGTCTTATGAGTCTGAACTTGATGGTATCAAGTTTACAGTTATTGATACTCCTGGTCTATGTGACGATATTGAAGAAGCTGAAAGGGATCAACAGTATTTAGAACTTATGCGTTCAAAAGTAACGCAAATTGACTCAATGTGGTTTGTTAGCCCTCTGAATGAAACAAGAGTTAGGAGAGATGAGATTGAAGCGATTGAATTGATTTCAAGAGCATTCGGAAAACAGGTATGGCAACATGCTGTTATCATCTTCACATTTGCTAACTCTGTCAGCTTATCAAAGTATCCAGAAGCTTTAAAGAAAAGAACAGAACTTATTAGAAAGGCGATAGCAAATTGTGAAGATGTTGGATTAGTTGTAGCAAACGATATTCCATCAGTTGCTGTAGATACTGGAAGTGAAATAACTCCAGATGGTGAAAAATGGCTTGGAGAACTTTTTACAAAAGTATTTTCAAGAATATCGGAAAGAGGCGCTATACCCTTTTTTTTAGTAATGGCAGATAGTCTAAAACCTCCACATAATAATAAGAAAGGATTTGAACAAGATTCCACACTATTGGGAACTACTCAAATTGATTTTGAGAAACCACGAATCGAGCTTAATGAAAAACAGAAAAAGGAAGTTAAAAAGACAATTGATGCTTTAATTATTCCAGGTTTGGCAACAGCAGGAGCTACTATTGGATCGGCATTTGGCCCAGTTGGCGCTGCTGTCGGTGGTGGAATTGGTGCTGCTATAGGATTCATTGCATGGCTGTGGGATTAAATTTAAAATAAATAAACCATCCAATTGTTAATGAATCGTAAGTTATTATCTAGGAAGTTCACAAGTTAATAGAGACGGTTCAATATTAGCCCACTGTGTTGTTGTCCAGCCATGAAATTTGTCACTCCGATTAATTACAGCAACCAATGGCCCTGTATCTAGCAATACACATCGCCTCATCACGAACCGTAACCATCCATATAATCTTTATTCGTAGACAAATCACTTGATGCTTCCACACAACCAATGTATTCTTGAGCCAGAGTCAAAACCGAAAACCCTAATTTTTTTCTTGAGATGATAATTCTTGCTTTTGGATTTTCGCAAGTAAAAATTCTACAAAATCTAACGCCTTTTGTTGCTTATCAGGAGGTAATATTCTTACCTTGTCTATAATAATT
>NZ_JACKZS010000309.1 GCF_014222285.1 Nostoc sp. UCD121 | reverse complement strand
GTCTATAATAATTTCTTCAATGCTCATTTTCTCTAGCCTCTGGTATTAACTAATAAATTTTAAAATATTATTTGGCTGTATGTCATTATAAATTAGATTATCAGCCGCGATCGGTTTAAAATTACTCTATAATAGGATAATACTGAAAATACTCAATTTAAAAGTTTATTATGGTAATCAAATTTGAAGAAATATCTAGAGATATTGATACTTTACCAGAAGAAGCTCAAATATTACTACTTGATTTTATTCAGTTACTCAAAAAGCGTTATCCACAACCAGAATCAGAAAATCATAGTCAAGAAAAAAGTCTCTATGAGAAGTTTGATGAAATTGGATTAATTGGTTGTTGTTCTGTTGACGAAAATTTATCAACTACATATAAAGATGTTTTATCTAATACATTAGACAATAAATATGATCATCGTTGATACAGGATTTTGGTTAGCTCTTATTGATAAAAAAGACACTCACCACGGAAGAGCAAAGCAAGCTTTAAAACAGTATAATTAACCTTTAATTACAACATGGTCTGTTGTCACAGAAACTTGTTATCTTTTGCTAACTCGCAAGGGAGTTGACGCTGAAATTATTTTTTTAAATAGTCTGCAACAAGAATTATTTACGATTTTTAATTTAGAACTTCACCATACTGCTCGAATTATTGAATTAATGAAAAAATATGCTGATCTTCCAATGGATTTGGCTGATGCTTCCCTAGTAATTTTAGCAGAGCATTTAGGGCATGGACGCATTTTTTCAGTAGATCAACGTGACTTTAATACCTATCGTTGGAAGCAAAGTTATCCTTTTGAAAATCTCCTATTTTGAAGTAATTATAAAATATATTCTTGAGCCATCAAAGCTGAAATTCCTGACTTTACTTATTGAGACAGCCTTAGCCTATAATATACTTAAGATTTTACACAAGGATGGAACCATGACTAACATTCAAAATATGGTTCGCTTAAACTTAGATTTGTCACCTGAACTAAATCAGATACTAGACGAACTAGCAATAGCATGACAGATAGAACAGATTTATCAAAAATAATTGCCAGTACAGACGACAACCCACTAATTTTATCACCTGAAAGTTTGCCGTTACAAGAAGACGTAGAACTTGAGCGAAAGCTGAGAGAACTTAAATTTAAACAAGAATTAAGAAAAGATTGGATTTTATTTATTGTCAGGGATGTAGTAATTTTTCCTGCGGCTATCCTTTTTATTTTTGCTGCCAGTGGTTATTCCCTATTTCTTCATATTCATGGGTAACTTACTCTGACTACAATTTTTAATCAACCACAGAGGCGTAGAGTATACAGAGAAGAGAGAATTTATTTACCTTAAACAAGGGGATTTTACCCCTTGTTTTAATAGTTCGCCACGCTTTTGATAATTTATTTTTCTGGCGGCAAATCTACACTGTAAACAGTCTGCCCAGCCAAGTTACGCAATGTTACAGTCATCACCTTTGTATAAGCATCAATTTTGACTCCTCCAAAGAATTGCAAACCTTCATTTGGAGGACGATTTGCTTTTGTACCTGGAGGAAGGCTTTGAAATATCAATTGGGGGCCAAAGGTATTTTCTAGTTGGTTTGGCCCAAATGTGCCAGAGTTCAGAGGCCCGGCGACAAACTCCCAAAAAGGCTTAAAGTCTGTAAACTGTGCTTTGCTGGGGTCATAATAGTGAGCTGCTGCGTAATGTACATCAGCAGTTAACCAAACAACATTCTGGATATTCTTATTTTTGATAAATCGGAGTAAATCTGCAAGTTCCAGTTCTCTTCCTAAAGCCGGGCCATCTCCGTTAGCCCAAGCTTCAAAGTTGGTGCTACCATCTCTAACTATCAATCCCAGAGGCATATCACTAGCAATCACTTTCCATGTTGCTTTTGATGACAGCAATTGCCTTTTTAACCATTGTATTTGTGTTCTACCCGTAAATTCTGTGTCTTTACTTGGTACTGGCTGATTATTAGGGCTATTTGGCCCCCGATAGGTACGCTCATCCAGCATGAAAATGTCTAATAATGGGCCATGCTTAAAGGAGCGATAAATTTTCGCTTTGTCTGGCTCATTGGTTGTATACCCAATAGGCAGATATTCCAAAAATGCTTGCTTTGCTCTTTTGGCTAGCAAGTTAACATCCTTAACTGTATAACGGTCATCGTTGAGGATAGTTTGTCCAGGATACCAATTGTTTCTTGTTTCGTGGTCGTCCCACTGTGCCAATATCGGAACTTCAGCGTTGAAACGCTTGATGTTTCTATCCAACAAATTGTAAATATAGTTGCCACGAAATTCTGTAAGAGTTTCTGCTACTTTTGATTTTTCTGGTGTAGTGATGTTTTTCCAGATTGTGCCGTCGTCTAGCCTTACTTCTGATTGAATGGGGCCATCGGCATAAATATTATCACCAGAGTGAATGAAAAAGTCGGGATTAAGTTGACGCATGGTTTCGTAAATTTTCATCCCACCAAAATCAGGATTAATCCCCCATCCCTGACCGGCGGTGTCGCCACCCCAAACAAAGAATATATCTCGCCCAAATTTGGGGGGAGTTCGGAAAGAGCCTTTTACAGGAGCGCTGTAAGTGCCTTTATAATCTAAGTCTTGGAAGATTACCCGATAAAATAATTGTTGGTCTGGTGGCAGGTTTCTCAGATAAAGTCGTGCTGTAAAGTCGCTATTTTGTAAAGCATTTGGCCCGACAACTCGCTGCACATTTCTAAAAGATTCGCTGGTAGAGTATTCTACGATCATTTTGGCGGGGCGATCGCTACGACTCCAAATGACAATACTATCGTTAGAAATATCTCCGCTAGCTACGCCATAAGGTATAGCAGGACGCATTTTATCTGAAGTGATAATTGCAGGTGCTTCAGCAAAAACTTGTGATTTTGATGCAAAATTTGTGGATATAATTCCACCTGCCGTAATCGCTGAACGTAGCAAAAACTGGCGACGGTTTAGCCTCAATGGTTTATGAGATTCCATATTAAATAATGGCAATTTTAAAAAGTATTACAAAATAAGCTTCTACCACTTTTTTTATAATAAAAAGTAAAGATTTAGTTATCTAAGGGTTAATAAATTTTTTAATGTGTGTCTTACAGATAAAGTAACTGAGTCTACAACATTAGGTGGTACTCTTGTTGCTTGTGGTCTTAGTTGAATAATAAAATAACGAGAAAATCAATAAAAAAGGTTAAATTCTAACCTTTGTATTAAGTTAAGATTTTAATATAATTTTCAGCTCACAAGATGCTCTTAGCGCTTAACACATCGCTATAGAAAATTGTGTGTTATTGCTTTAGACTAACGCATCCTAATTAAAATTTACCTGAGAAATAGCCCCTAATGATAAGCCGCTAAATGTCTACGCTTTAATAAAAGTATTGGATTTGCTGAGGTACTCTATATTCCCACATCTACACTGTGAATTTTGGTTAGCAATCTGGGAAAGATAAGTTTATAACGATTGATGAATTTTGAAATTATAGAGATGGGTATTCATAATGTTGCCAGAAATATTACCTCAGCAGTCAAGACATGAGAGTATATCGACTATTAGTAGTACAACAAATGCTGATGAGTCAAATTTGCGATTAGAGTCAACGTTACAAGAATTACTCTCTTGGGAAGTTCATATTGAAATAGAGTTTCCAGGGAATGATTTAGTTACGCTCTTTAAGCAAGAGCCTTTATTACCAGGAATTATCCTCAATAATAATCAAGAGTATGTAGGGATGATTTCACGACGGAAATTTTTTGAGTATATGAGTTCCCCCTACAGTTTGGCTTTATTTTCTACAAAACCGATTAAAATTCTTTACAAGTTTTTTCAGACAGAGATATTAGCCATTTCTGAGGATACGCCTATTGTTAAAGCAACTGAGATAACTTTGCAACGACCACCTCAAATTGCATACGAGCCAATTTTGATTAAAACTACGTGTGGAAAATATAAGCTGGTCGATTTTCACCAATTACTCTTAGCCTACTCCCAAATACATGTATTAACACTCGTTCAGCTACAACAGGTGGAGGAACAATCTAGAGTTGCTAAAGCAGGCTTTCGCGATCTTCAGCAAAACTATACGCGATTAATTCAGAATGAAAAAATGGCTGCATTAGGACAACTTGTTGCTGGTATTGCACACGAAATCAACAATCCTGTCAACTTTATTGCTGGGAACCTTGTTCATGCCATCGAATATAGTCAAAATCTGCTAAATATTATTAGATTGTACCAACAATCTTATCCTGAACCAGAAACAGAAATTAAAACTGCGATCGCACAAATTGAACTGGATTTTTTAACTACCGATCTCCCCCGTCTTCTCACTTCTATGCAGGTTGGTACTAAGCGAATCGAGCAAATTATTCTTTCTTTACGAAATTTTTCTCGTCTTGATGAATCTGAGAAAAAATTAGTTGATATCCATGAAGGTATTGATAGTACGCTAATAATCTTACAAAGTCGTCTTCAAAATAACCAAATAGGTGAAAACATCAACATAATTAAAGAATACGGCAATCTTCCCCAAGTGGAGTGCTATGCTGGATTACTCAATCAGGTATTTATGAATATTTTAGCGAATGCTATTGATGCTATAGAAGAGTCATTTGTCACTTGTACTGAGCGAAGTCGAAGTATTAGTCATTCATCATTGTTAAAGGATAAAGGAAAAATTTGTATTCGGACTCAACTCACTGATGACAATCAAGTAATTATTTGCATTTCTGATAATGGTCCGGGAATTCCAGAGAGTCTACAAAAGCAATTATTTGATCCCTTTTTTACTACTAAACCCGTTGGTAAAGGAACTGGATTAGGTTTATCTATTAGTTATCAAATTGTTGTGGAAAAACACGGTGGTCATCTGCAATGTATATCAACTTTTGGCAAAGGGACTGAGTTTATTATTGAAATTCCGATTCACCTAAATTCTGAACTTGTTTAGGAAATCAAACAATAACCAAAGAAGAGACATTCTTAGTCAGTTTTTCTTGGTTGAGATATTGGATTCTAACTATAAGTCCCTGCTGTTTCACTGGTTACTGTAACAGGTTCTGACACGATATCATCTATCTTATTAAACTCTCCAGCCTGCCAGCTATCTGTTGTATCCTTGATAAAACTAGCAATAGGAATTGCAATTAACAAACCCAGCACCCCTCCTAACTTTGCCCCCAACAACAAAGAAATCACTACCCACACGGGATTTAAACCAGTTAAATTACCAAGAATTCGAGGTGCAACAAAATTAGAATTAACTTGGTCGATTGCAACAGCTATACCTAATACTTCAACTCCTAACCAAAAGTTTTGCAATGCCACCAAAAGGCTTACTATGGCAATGCCAAATCCTGTACCAAAGGGGAAGAGAGAAAATAAACCAATCCCGATGCCAAAAAGTAAAGCCAAGGGAACTCGCAGCGTCAAAAATGCCAGTGTAATTGTCACCCCCAATACGGCTCCCAATGTTGCTTGACCGATAAAGTAATTGTGGAAGTCTTCTCGCAGTAATTCTCGCAATCTTAACCCAATGTTATGGGGAAACCACTGAAATATTCCGTCCCAAAGACGCTCGCCATTTAATATTAGATAGACAGTTAGCACTACCGCCAGCAACACATTGAGAACAATACCAATGGTATCGACGGCGAAACCAAGAATTCTACCAGTGAAAGACTGAAGTTGGTTAGATAATCGTTCCAAAACTTGGGTAAATAACCCGCTTAAATTAATGGGAAGCTGTTGCTGACTTAACGCCCAATCCTGGAAAGTTTGGAGTTGCTGAGTACCAGAATCAATCCAACTTGGCAAAATATTGGCTAGCTCAACGAGTTGTTGGATAATTAGGGGAACTAAGGTAATGCCTAAAGCCACTAAAACCACTAGAGTTAAAAGCAACACTCCTGCGATCGCTAGGTTACGTTTTACCCCTTGTTCTTGCAAAAACTGGATTGGATAGTTCAAGACAAAAGCCAATAGAATGGCGGCGGCAATAATGCTGATCAATGGCTGAAAATACTGCACCACCTGGAGCAATAGCCAACCGTTGAGAATAATAATCGGAAATGCCAATCCTATAGTTAACCATCGCGGTAGTTTGTTTGCTGATTGCATTAGTGATGACTCCACAAGAT
>NZ_JACKZS010000308.1 GCF_014222285.1 Nostoc sp. UCD121 | reverse complement strand
ACCCTTATTTGCAGAGAATGTGGTTTCAAAATCGCCTTGTTTGCGGTTTGAAGCGTTTATGTTTGCAGTTCGCTACAATTACCAGTATCATTGCCAAACGCCAAGGTGCTTGTGCTGGCTGACCGCGTTGTGCATAAAGTGATGCGAAATCTTCATCCTCGTAAAAGACCCCAAGTTCATCACGCAGTCGCATATATAAATTACCTTTTGGAAACGCGGCTTTGGCTACACGTACCGTTTCATTGGGAATAGGAGGAATTTCTTCAGGATGTAAGCACATATACTGCCTCCACAGGTATTTCTTCTAGTTTATTGATTATTGAGGCAGCTAACTTAATTTTTTTCTTTCCGTGTATTACACGGAAAGGGTAATTCTACTGTCCCATGTAATACACGGCAAAATCGGCGTTTTTATGTTAAGTAATGTTTCGCCAACAGTATCCGTATCTCGGCGGCCACCCAACCTCTAAATAGGGTTGCAAACATAGCTTGCAAGGGTCATAAAACTATCTCATAATGGTAGTCCAACTCCAGCAAGGAGGCAGGTGGCATAAAGAGAAGGTGAAATTGAAAAATATAGCTGGAAATGATGTATCTATTTTTTTGTTCCAATTTGAATTACGCGGTTATGGCATTGACTTTGTTTTGAATGAGGCTATTGCCGCTGACATCTACCAAGATGTAGATGAGAAAATAAAACCGCTTGTCCACGCATGTTGCGAAACACTTTCACGGTACAAACACTTGAGCATCAGCAACGTCATTATGGACGGCAATTTTCTTGCTACAGGAGAATTTGAGGTTATGCTGAGTAAGGGGTTAGGACGACACTTTATACATCAGGAAAAGGAGCGGTTATTTCAGGATGCCAAAAATATTGCCGATCTCTTAGCCGTGGTAATGAATAGAAGAACTCAAAAATAAGAGGGTAGTGATATGGAAGTAGTGGTAAAGAAAACGGTCGTTTTTTTTAACTTTATATTTGCAGTTAATCCTGGCTGAAATTCAAATGATTTTTTTGAGAGGTTGGGATATTTTTTGAGCAAACTGTCAAACTACCGTTTGACTAGACTTTCAGTTAGTTGCAAATAATCCTGGCTCAAACCGATGATTGCAGGTCTGAGTGATTAGCATTGTAGGTCGCTACAACTAGAATAATGCGATCGCATATCATCTGCAAAACAATGACCAACCTTGAGCGTGTATTCTTTGACAACTTTTTGCTTACTTGGGTGGCTGCCTTATAGCGGATAAGAGAGCATAACTCCTATCGGGTAAGGAATGTAGAAGGCATCAGGTTTTACGTTTTAAGCAAGTATAAATAATTACCTATTCACACACAGATGGTTATTGCATTTAATGTAAAATACAGTAACCACCTGATACGTTCTTCACCGTGACCGATTCCCTTTTTCCAGAACTGACCAACTATGATGCTTTTCTAAACATGCTTAAACAGCGTGTTCGCACGGCGCAAATACGGGCGGCACTCGCTGTTAACCAAGAATTGGTGGTGCTTTATTGGCAGATCGGCAGGGAGATTTTACAACGCCAGCAGGATGATGGGTGGGGAACGAAGGTAATTGAGCGTCTTGCCAAGGATTTAAAACAGGAGTTCCCAGATATAAAGGGTTTTTCCCGTACAAACCTGCTCTATATGCGGGCTTTCGCGGAAGCTTACCCGGATGAGTCATTTGTCCACCAGCTTGGTGGACAAATCCCCTGGCGGCATAACTGTGTCTTGCTGGATCGTGTAAAAGCGCCAGAGCAGAGGGTTTGGTACATCCAGCAAACCATCCAAAACGGCTGGAGCCGTGCCATCCTGGAAATGCAGATTGAGAGCCGTCTTTATGAACGCCAAGGCAGCGCAGTCACCAATTTTAGCCAGACCTTGCCTAAACCCCAATCCGATCTGGCACAGCAGCTGATCAAAGACCCGTATAATTTTGACTTCCTGACGTTGGGCAAAGAGGCGCAGGAAAGGGATTTGGAGCGGGCGCTTGTAGAGCGCATTCGTGACTTTCTCCTGGAACTCGGAACAGGGTTCTCGTTTGTGGGAAGTCAGTATCCTCTTGAGGTCAGCGGACAGGAATACAGGCTTGATCTGCTGTTTTATCACCTCACGCTGCGCTGCTATGTCATTATTGACCTGAAAATGGTGGAATTTCAGCCAGAATTTTCGGGGAAAATGAACTTTTATGTATCAGCAGTGAACGCTATTCTGCGCCATCCTGATGATCAGCCTACCATCGGCATCATTCTTTGCAAGTCTAAAAACAAGACGGTTGCCGAACTCGCACTGCAAGGGATGACACAACCTATCGGTGTTTCCACACACCAGATAGGACAGGAGGTTCCAGAACAGCTTAAAGGCATTCTGCCTACGGTGGAACAATTGGAGATAGAACTGAATACGGTGGCAGCCGAACTTGAAGCACAGAAGGATAGCAGGCTGGATATGTAATGTTTCTATGATCAGGAATAGTGGTTAACCGACTATATCGCTTTTTACCTTTTTCAATACGGCGGATTAATTTTTTATTGTCGATCACTGAAAAGCAACCAGAGCAAGCATTTCGCCCTAAATCTTGGAATGTCCCTGAATCCCGGAAAAATCTCTAAAAAGCTAAAAAGCTAAATTTAGCTAAAATCAAAAAGCTAATTTTACAAAAAGCTAAAAAGATAATTAACTAAATTTATTAATTGACAAATTAATCAAATGAGTTTAAGTTAATTGGCTAATTTAATAAAATTACTAAAAATATATATGTTGACCATTACGGTAAGCTCCTTGAGTGGCGGACAGGGCAAGACGACGACCTCACTGTTCTTGGGGCGGCTGCTATCACGCCAGGGCTTGCCCACCTTGATGCTAGACTCCGACCCCCAACATAATCTCACCACCTATCTAGGGTTTGAGTTAGAACCCAACCAACCAACCCTATTGGAATTTCTCAAAAAAACAGTCGCACCAGAAGACTGCATCTACCCAACACAAGACAACGACAACTTATTTCTTATCCCCGCCGACGACCAACTTGATACCGTACAAGATTATTTATCTAACAGTGGAGTTGGTGCAACCTTACTCAAACGACGATTGGAAGCCATCAGCAAAATTTTCAAAGTGTGCATAATTGATGCCCCACCCCAGCGATCGCAAATTTGTTTGACAGTGATCGGCGCAGCAGATTTTTTAATTATCCCCGCCGAAGCATCAGTTAAAGGTTATGGTTCCCTGGTGCGGACACTGGACTTACTCAGTGGCTTGCAAGATGTCGGCGCAACGAATGCCCAAGTATTAGGTGTTTTACCCTTCCGCGACCGTTGGTTTGGGAACACCCAAGCCCAAGAAAGTCGGGCGGCTGTAGATGGAATGCGTGATGAAGTTGGCGAGGGGTCAGTTATACCCTCAATCCGCGAATCAGAACGCTACAAACAAGCCATCAACAAACGTACAACTCTCTCGCAGTTGGGATATACCGACTTGGAATATCCCTTTGAAATTTTAATTGAGAAAATTCACGCTGCACTTGGGGGTAAATAAAAATGTCAGATAACGTACTCAACCAACTACGCAACAAACGCAATCGCTCCACAGTTGAACCACGCCAAGATGCACTCGTTCCCAAAGTACAACCCGAACCCCAAACAGAAGAACAAAACTCACCACAGGAAACCAGCCCAGTTACCGATCCAGCCAACCCAACTGCTACACCAGCAGACACAATCGCTGAACTTCAAGCTGAACTTGAAAAATATCCCGAAACTCGACGACATTCAGCGATCGTCCTTGAAAAAGACCTCGACCAAGAATTAACACGGTTTTGTAAAGATAGGGGAATCACAGTTGAGGTATTTCTAGAAGCTGCTTGGACTTTTGCTAGTGCAGATAACGCACTTTTAGAAAAAATCACCACTGAAGCCAAACGCCGCTACGACCAACGTAAGCGAGTTGGTCAAATTAAACGGTTAATAACTATGTTGAGTAACTCAGCTAAGTGATAGAAATGTAGTCATTGTCCAGTTGGCTCTGGGAAGGTGGGATTACGTAGATACGGTTTTCGGGTTGTTTATAGTGGTGTGGAGAGGACTTAGTAGCCCTTTATTATCTTGCCTTTTAATTGTCTGATCTTCCTATCTTTGCTCTTTTTTTATGTACGGAATGAAAATTTTGAAAGTTGAATTAATACTATTTTATATATGGACATTTACCAACATTATCAAGATTTTCGGATGTGTCATCTGAATACCAAATTCATCTTTTTATTTCTCTTTTCTCTCGCATGACAATTTGTACTCTTTAAATATTTGTAAATGACCATCAACAAGTCCCTGCATCTCACAATCTTACTTCCTCTGTATTAATAACATGATTTTATTTTTATTTAAAACATATACTACTTAAGTATTTCTATTCACCTGTTCTTATAGTTTAGTGCTGGTTTGTTTGAGCTATAAGGGTGATTACGGTTGGTGCAAGATATGAGTTAATGCTAATTTTGATACATCGTACATAAAACCAACCCTTAACCAATCATGAATAATCCACAACAACTGAGAGAAGAGCAAGCCAAAGTCTACTACAATGGCGGTCTTGTTTACTGTGAGCAGAAAGAATGGGAATTAGCACTGGCTGATTACAACAAAGCTATCCAAATAAATCCTGATTCTTCTATTGCTTATAGCCTTCGCGGTATGCTTTACAAAAATATGCAAAAATGGGAATTAGCATTGGCTGATTACAACAAAGCTATCCAACTAAATCTTGATTATACTGAACTTTATATTCTTCGTGGTAGTCTTTACAAAGACCAAAAAAATTTAGAATTAGCACTGGCTGATTTTAACAAAGCTATCCAACTTAATCCTGATGATGAAGAGGCTTATGCTAATCGCGGTAATATTTACAAAGAGCAGCAGAAATGGGAATTAGCACTGGCTGATTTCAACAAGGCTATCCAACTTAATCCTAATTATGGCGAGCTTTACGTTGGTCGTGGCAATCTTTACGATGATTTGGAACAATGGGAATTAGCACTGGCTGATTACAATAAGGCTATCCTGATAAATTCTAACGATGCTGCGGCTTACTACAATCGCGGTCTTTTTTACTATAACCACAAACAATGGGAATTAGCACTGGCTGATTACAACAGAGCTATCCAACTAAATCCTAATTTAGAGCAGTCTTATCTCAATCGCGGTAATCTTTACAAAGACATCAAACAATGGGAATTAGCACTAGCTGATTATGACAAAGCTATAAAATTTAATCCTGACAATGCTTTAGTTTATCTCAATCGCGGTATTCTTTACTATAATCAAAACAAAAGGGAATTAGCAATATCTGATTTCAATAAGGCCATTCAACTTAATCCTGATTTAGCTCAAGCCTACTACAATCTTGGTGTTCTTTATTATCAAATTAATGATAAGCAAAAAGGAATAAAAAATTTACAACAAGCTGCAAGATTATTTATGACTCAAGGTAATATTGCAACCTATGAATCTGTCATGAATCTGTTAAACCGATTATAGGCAGTCTCTTTACTATACCGCGTCTTAACTGAAACCTATAGTTCCTATATCGGAAATTAAAGTTTTCAAGGTGGACGGGGTATAACATTAAATTTCTAGAAAGTATCTTAGAAATAAGATAATAATTAATGATAAGCAAAATTTACTATTCACTAAAAAAATAAAAACTTTATTGAAAAGTTCTACATTTTTGGTCGAGGTTGTCGTTGTGCTTTAGGTAGGATTTGCATAGTATGGGGATCACAACGCTCAAACAGTGGATTAAACCATTCAATAGCTTCTAAACCAGCAAAAATTTTTACAGGTAGCCCCATGTTCCTGATTGCCACTTGTAATACTAATAAGCTCCGCCCTTACCTTTGGCGCGGTAACGAACAATTTTGATATCAAAGCCGGAAATTACAGAGTTAGCATAACCAAATGACACTTGCCCACTTCCGCAAGAAGTATTTTGGTGATCACGGAGTGTAAACATTCATGCACCCCCCTGTGACTGTATGATGAACGTTATTGGAAACGGAAATTATCAGTAACAATATGTAACTATCTTTCTTCATTGCATGAGCAAGATTGGTCGCATTGATTGTTTTCCCTAAGCCTCCATTTGGGGTTAGTACGGCGACAACTATCATTATTTAAAGATTTTGATAC
>NZ_JACKZS010000030.1 GCF_014222285.1 Nostoc sp. UCD121 | reverse complement strand
GTGATACTACCAGAAAATAAAACTGCATGGAACTGAAAAATCACTGGTTTGCTGTAAATAAAGTTGTTTTACCACGACTACTACAGTGGGTGAATCTCCGGCCAGAGGAGAGTGAACGAACACAGCTAATGTTTATTTTTTACACAACTGTATGTGTAGGATTGCGGTGGGCAGAAGACAGTACGGTGGCGCTGTTTTTAGATGAATATGGGACTCATCTATTGCCGTGGATGTATATTGCCAGTGCCGTTATGAGCGCAGCACTGGTTTTTTTATACTCTTGGCTGCAAAGGATTTTTCCCTTACGCCGGGTGATTGTAGCGATCGCACCTTGCATGTTGATGCCATTACTTCTATTAGTTTTATTACGTTGGGGATCTCATGTTTCTTACCTGGTAGTTATTTCGGCCTTTCTGCTGCGGCTATGGGTAGATGCCCTTTATGTAGTCAACGATCTCAACACCTCCATTGTCGCTAACCAAATATTTAACATTCGAGAGATTAAGCGGACTTACCCACTTGTGAGTAGTGGACTTTTGGTAGCAGATGTAATTAGTGGCTTTAGTTTGCCTTGGCTAGTGCAATACACCTCGCTCAATAAGATCATCTTCATCGCCTGTTTAGTGATTTTATTAGGATCGGGGATTTTATTGTATTTAACTAATCACTATCGAGCGGCTTTTCCTGAAACCCCACAAAGACTAATTCCTGAAGAACAAGCTTCACGAGAGCGCTTTATTAAAAGTCCTCTGAAGCGCTATGTTTGGCAATTGTTTGCTTTTGTCGGTCTGTTGCAAGTCATTGGGTTGTTAATAGATTTTCAATATCTGCGCGAACTCCAATCCAATTTGGGCGACCGAGAACTCGCCAGTTTCTTGGGTCTTTTTGGTGGGATGTTGGGACTGTGTGAGTTGTTATTGCAGTGGTTTATTTCCAGCCGACTCATTGAACGGATGGGGGTATTTTTCACAGCGACACTTTTACCAATTACCGTAGGCTTTTCACTACCAGGAGTTCTGGTATTACTGCATTTAATTCCAGCCATCCAATCGCAAAGTTTTTTCTGGGGTCTGATAATTGTCAAATTCTGCGATGAACTTCTGCGCTACACCTTTGTGATGAGTAGCGGCCCCATCCTGTACCAACCGATTCCCGAGGCAATTCGCAGCCGGATGCAGACTTTATCTGGGGGAACAGCTGAAGCGATCGCTACAGGTTTGACAGGAGTACTAATTTTTGCAACTCTATTGTTTTGTAACCGCTTTGTACCCGTATCCCTGCAAAAGTGGGTGTTAGTAGCAGAAACAATGCTGATAGCTAGCACCTGTTTAAAAGTAGTTTGGGAATTGCGATCGCGCTACGTTGAACTGTTAGTCTTGAGTGTGGCACGGGGCCAGTTGAGTGCAACCAATGTCGGCTTACGCTTCTTTAAGCAGGGGGTAGTCAAAGCTTTAGCAGAAAAAGGCAGCGAGGCTGATAAACGCTCTTGTATTGAACTTTTAGCCCAAATTGACCCCCAAGGATGTGCGGAAGTTTTAGCGCCCCTGTTAGTTAAGTTAACCCCAGATTTGCAGCGCCAAAGTTTGGAAGTGATGCTGATAGCAGGTGCCAATCCCGCTTATCTATCCGCCATTCGTCCTTTGTTAGAACAACCCCAAGAAACTAACCCCGAAGTTTTTGCCCTAGCACTACGTTACGTTTGGCTAGCCGAACCAAATCCCAATTTAAGTATTTTAGAAGAATATCTCAACCCCCGCCAAAACTCACTCATCCGCGCTACCGCCGCCGCTTTAGTCTTACGTCAGGGAACGCCCATGCAAAAGGTAGCAGCTACCCAAACTATGCGCCGGATGTTAACTCATAAGAAAGAACGGGAACGGGTGAATGGAGTTAGAGCGCTTAGAGAAGCAGTTTATTTGCAGGCGTTGCGGATTCACATCCCGAATTTATTACAAGATGAGTCGTTACGGGTGCGCTGTGCTGTATTGGAAATGATTGCAGCAACCCATTTAGAAGAGTACTATTCGGCGCTGATTGCAGCACTTTATTACAAATCAACCCGCACTATAGCAATGTCATCCCTAGTGCGACTAGAAAATGAAGCGATAGAGATGCTGTTGCGGTTAGCTACCAATATTTACAAACCAGAAGTAGTGCGAATGTATGCTTGGCGTACCATTGCTCAAATTGGCACTCAGGAAGCATTAGAGACTTTATGGGAAAACTTGGAGGCATCCTGGGGTATAAATAGGGATCATATTCTTCGTAGCTTACTAAAAATACATAAACAACCAGGAATTAGAGGTTTAGTAGATCGGTTTTATGAAAGTCGGGTAGAAAATTTAATTGAGCAGGAATTAAAGTTTTTAGGCGAGATTTATGGTGCATATATAGACTTGAAAATATTAGATGAAAAAGAAAATCATCAATCAAGTGAAAGGATTGTGATTGTCTCTGAGTTACTGCAACGCGCCCTTTTAGAATTGGAATTGGATGTTAAAGAGCGGCTGCTACTGTTGCTCAGATTGCTTTACTCACCAGAAAAGATGCAGGCAGCAGCGTTTAATCTGCGATCGCTCTCAGTGGTAAACTTAGCACGGGGTTTAGAAATCTTAGAGCATACCGTAACTTTGCCTTGCAAGTCTCTATTGCTGAATATTTTAGATAACCGACCGCAATCAGAAAAGTTGCAATATCTTGTAGAAGCCAAGATCGTAGAATATGAGAATATGCTAGTTAGCGATCGCCTCCACAGATTGCTGATGTTGGGTAACTTCCTTTCTGATTGGTGTCTAGCTTGTTGTTTCCATTTTGCTCAAGTAACTCGCATCAGACTTACCAGTTCTGAGATATTAGTAAGTTTGCGTCATCCCACAGGCTTTGTTAGAGAAGCTGCGATCGCATATCTAAATATGGTTTCACATCGCGTTCTTTTGCAAATCTTACCCCAGTTACAAAAAGATCCACATCCTTTGGTAGCCGCTCAAGTTAAAGAGTTACTCGAAAAATACCAATTCAAAAATTACAATTGATATTATCTGTACTGAAATAATACTGTTGTTTACATTACTGGTAAGGTTTTTTAAAAGATATATTTATGTAGGCTGGGTGGAGTTAAACGCAACCCAACATTACCACCTTATTTATGTTGGGTTACGCAAAGCCTTCACCCAACCTACAAAACTGTTGCCTATTGCCTATCGCCTACTTATCGCGCTTGTACCAAACCAGATTGCCTTAACACTTTCTGGTCACATTTGTTGGTCAGACTGTGAATAAGTCAATCACCAGCAAAAGCTGTACAGGTTCATCAATGCTTTTGGGAGGCAAACAAAATGGCTTCTGGACAACTTCAACACGCTATTGGTATATTTCGCGATCGCCAAATTGCACTACAGGCACTCGACGAACTTAGAAGTAGTGGCTTTCCGATGAATGAGATTTCTGTAATCACTAAAACACCCAAGCTCAATGAGCAACTTGACAGTTCTGACACGAGTGAAAGTACTCTCACTCCTGCTGAAGGTGCTAAGGCGGGTGGATTAGCAGGTGCTAGGGCGGGAGGTTTACTTACCTTGGTTGCGGGTTTTGGTATTTTGCTTATTCCTGGTTTTGGCCCAGCACTAGCAGCTGAGTCTGTTTTAGCCACACTTTTAGGAAGTGGAGCTAGTGCAGCAGCTGGCGGTCTTATTGGCGCACTGCGGGGTTGGTTTCTTCCTGAAGAAGCCGCCAAACTCTATAATGACCGAGTATTTCAAGGCAATTATTTAGTGACAATAGAAAGTACAGAAGACAATATCCATCAAGCCGAACCAATTCTGAAGCGTTTTGGTATTCAAGAATGGCGTATTTTTGATATTCCCAGAAGTTGAACGTATATCTCTACTTTCCTAACTTGTAAAGTGGAATAGGAAGATCAAAAAAAAGTAAAAAGAGCAGCTATGTACGTACTAATAGGTGGAGCCGGCTTAGTGGGCTTAAGTTTGGCACAAAAACTCGTAGAGCTAGGACATACTGTTGCTGTAATTGACGTTGACCCTATCGCTTGCCGTTATGCCCGTGAACAAGTAGGAGCAATGGCTTTTGAAGGCAGTGCTGTGAGTACAGAAGTATTGCTAGAAGCTGGGATTCGCAAAGCAGGTTCCTTGGCAGCTGTCTTAAGAAGTGATGCCTTAAACTTGGCAATGGTAACTCTTGCTAAACACTACGGTGTCACCCATATTTTGAGCCGGATGCGTCACCCCGATTTTGCTGAACCACTGCGGATAGCTGGAGCCAACCATATTATCAGTACTGTGGAACTATCAGTTTCAACAATGGTGAATGCCATTGAGTATCCCCAAGTGGAATCAATGATGCATTTTGAGCAAGGACAGATTGAGGTTCTGAAACTTGCCATCCCAAACAATTGCTATGTTGCCGGTCGTAGTGTTGCCGAAATCGCTCAGGATGCCCGATTTCCTAGTGGTTCGCTAATTATTGGTTATCAATCCCATCCCCACGAAGATTTGATGATTCCTAACGGCAGTACAATACTGGAACCTCATTCAACAGTGTTGATTGTGACTAAACCAGGATCTTTACATCAAGTCATTGATTTTATTGAGCAAAGATGTTGAGCGCAATGCCTACCGAAACTCTTGATTAGGTGGGATTAGCTACCGATGTATAAAAATGGGTATAAATAATTTTGATGAAGCCGTATCCATATATTTTAGCGATCGCTGTTATTTTTCTTGTATCTTGTCAATCAACAAATATTTCATCCAAATCACAACCTAACGCCACTCAAGCAACCCCAGTTCAAAAAATAGTAACGCTAGATAAGAATTTTAAGATAGCAAGCGGTCAAACTGTTTATGTTCCTGTCTATTCACATATTTATCATCACAATAAGCAGGAGATTTTCGAGTTAGCGGTTACACTCAGTATTCGGAATACAGATTTGACCAATCCGATCGTTATTACTTCTGTGCGCTACTACAACTCAGAAGGGAAATTAATTAAACAGTATTTGGAGCGTCCTATTCAACTTGATGCGCTAGCTTCGACAGATTTTTTTATAAATAGAAATGATACCAGTGGAGGTTTAGGCGCAAACTTTATTGTCGAGTGGGTAGCTCAAACAGAAATATCCGAACCTATAGTGGAAGCAGTGATGATTGGTACTGACTTCCAACAAGGAATTTCTTTTATCAGTCCTGGTAGAGTAATTAAAAGTCAAAATAACTATAAGCGATCGCCTTCGTAATTCGTAATTCGTAATACTTCGGCTACGCTCAGTACAAGTTCGTAATTCGTAATTAAGTTTTTCTTCGTTTTCATGCTCTGTATAAGAATGCATTCATTGAGTCTCTGACTTAATGTCTTACAGGAAGCAGCAGATTTTAATCAATCAGCAAAAGCTCAGAGGTTCTTCGACAAAGCTCAGAGGTTCACTCGCAAAGCTCAAAGGTTCACTCACAAAGCTCAAAGGTTCACTCACAAAGCTCAGAGGTTCATCGACAAAGCTCAAAGGTTCACTCGCAAAGCTCAAAGGTTCACTCGCAAAGCTCAAAGGTTCACTCACAAAGCTCAAAGGTTCACTCACAAAGATCAGAGGTTCACTCGCAAAGCTCCAAGGTTCACTCGCAAAGCTCCAAGGTTCACTCGCAAAGCTCAGAGGTTCACTAACGAAGCTCAGAGGTTCATCGACAAAGGCCAGACTATTCCCAATTCCCAATACTTCGACTTCGCTCAGTACAAGTTCCCCATTCCCAATTCCCCACATTTAATCATCATCTAACTTCAACAATTGTTCATCAAGATTTTGTATCCGTCCGCGCACAATTTCTTCTGAGAGAATTCGCTTCCGCATCGCCTCATTGAGCGCTCCTTTTTCTGCTAGCAGTAAACGGCGGCGAATGGCATCAAGTTTAACACTGCTGTTACTTTTGCCATCCACATCATCAGGACGACGATTATAAAGTTCCCGCAGTGTCTTTTCTGCACCGGCAATTCGCACTTGATAAGCTGAACGCATCTCTTCATAAACAGCTTTTGGTAATACACCTGATTTCAACAAACTATCTAATTCATCCTGTGCTGCCTTACCCGTCATCAACTGCGCTTGTAACTCTTCAACCTGTTGTTGAGTTTCTGAAAATTTAGATAATTGTAAGCGTTTTACCACCCAAGGCAAACTTAAACCCTGTCCCACTAACGACACTAGCACACTACCAAAAACTAAAGCGATGAGAACATCTCGCCCTGGTAGTGTTTCTGGCAAACTCAACGCCAGAGCCATAGAGAGCGAGCCTTTGATATTACCTAAAAAGAGTAAATGTTGCCAACGTAATGGAATTGGACGGTCAATCAAACGAATCCCTGCTAGCAGAGGATAGACTGTAAGAACTCGCCCAACTTGATAAGCCAAAACTGCAAAGAGAATTGCAGGTAAAGTTCTCCAGAGCGTTACCAGGTCTATTTCTACACCAATTAGCAGAAAAATAAAGGTGTTGACAGTAAAACTGGCATATTCCCAGAAACTCAATAAGGTGATGCGACTAGAAGCAGAAGTATTCTGAGAAAGCCCTAAATTCCCGAAAATTAATCCAGCGACAACTACAGCGACAGCACCCGACACACCGAGAAATTGCCCAACTTGAAAAGTTCCCAATGCAACTGCAACTGTTAGTAATAAGCTGCTAAGGGCATCATCTAAACGGGCGAATACAGGTATGCTCAAGTAGCCCAAGACTAACCCTACTAGGCAGCCTCCTAAAGAGATAAATAGCAGTTGTTGGATTCCCTCTACAAAGGTGAGTGAACCTGTAGAATATACTTGCAAAATTAGGTTGAATGAAACTAGAGCAGCTGCATCATTAAATAAAGTTTCTCCTTCAACGATGGTGGAAAGCCGGGAGGGTACTGGTATTTCCTTAAAGACGGCAATCATGGAAACTGTATCAGTATTTGCCAGAATTACTCCGACAAATAACGCAGGTATCCAACTCAGTCCCAGCCCAAATTTTAACAGGGCGGCAATAATCCCACTCGAAAGCACAGCCCCAGGCCCAGCTAGCAGGGCAATTGGTTTAAACGTGCTGCGTAGACGGCTGACATCTGTATTAATGCCAGCTTCAAAGATGAGAATTGGTAAGAAAAGGTTCAAAACCAAGGTTGGATTTAAACCAATCGGACGAGATAACAATTCAGTGATTGGCAAACCTGCCAATACTAAACCCGTCACATAAGGGATTCGCAACCGCCGGGATAGCAAAGCTACTCCTGTAGCAAGGAGCAAGAGAATAATTGAAACTTTGACTAATTCGGTAACATCCACTATTACGATCTAAAGAGATTTGGACTTCACTGATAGATTCTCACTTTATTGCTACCAAATTAGCAACTTTAGGGCGTGGGTTCAGAACGTCGAATTTCTTCTACTTGACCAACTTCAAAAATTAAAGTGAATGCTTGCCCCATCTCTCGCTTGATAAATTCTTCTAATAATTCTACTTGCCGAGGTGTGACAGGTTCCCTTGCCCGGACACTCAAACGAACTTCTGGGGGATTTGTCAACCAATTAGTATTACTGTTAAGTAACTGCAATCGCCCAAAGGTGACAGTTCGATTCAATAATGCTTTTCGTAAGCTGGTTTCTAGTTGCGCTTGTCGTACAAGTCGGGCAAAGCTTACTCCCAAAGGAATTAGCAGGATAGCTGTCAAAGCCATAGTCCAAATTAGGGGTTGACGTGCCCGCGCCATTGAAGTGTAACCTGCTACCACAAATGTCACCATACAGGAGAGGGCAATACCTAGCAAGTTGGTGAGATAAAGTAGGGTTGCCCCGAAACTGAGTGACCAATTCCCTTGTGCCAAGCCTAAGCCAATCACGCAGACGGGAGGCATGAGGGCAACAGCGATCGCAGTTCCTGCTAAACTACCAGAGATTTTCGTCTCAATTTTGGCGTAACCACTAATACCACCAGCCGCAACCGCAATTCCCAAATCTAACAATGTTGGTCTTGATCGAGCCAGCACTTCACTACCATAACTGGGCAACCCCACCAGCCAACCCAGAGTCCAGGCGATCGCTATTGCTAACAGCGTACCCACTACTACAGCAACTACTCCCTTACGAAACAAAGTAATATCTGCTTGCAAAGCACCAAAAGCTAACCCGCGAATCGGCAACATTAGAGGGGCAATAATCATTGCGCCGATAATTACGGCTGCACTGTTAGATAATAAACCCAAAGTTGCGATCGCACAGGAGCTAATAATCAATATTATGTAAGCTGAGTCTAAGGCTGATTCTGCCAGCAAATCTGTTTGTAGCTGTTGGAGTTGTTCCGGTTGCGAACCCCGGCGACGGAAATTTTTAAATCGGTCTCGAATGTTATTACCCAAGACCTTCCTCCTGAATGTTCGGTTATCTCTAATTAAAGTTTCCCATTGAACCGGTGTCATCTGAAAATAGTCAGATGACGATAAATGTAAAATTATACCAGGAATTTACTTATGGTACTTGAATCAGCGATCGCCGAGGAAGTCATTACAAATAATCTCAAGCAGTTTCTGTTGGTACTTTCGGTATCTTTAGGTGTGGCGACACTACCGCAGGTATTTAGCTGGTTTCGCAATATTCCTTACACCTTACTACTGGTGATTGTTGGGTTAGGTTTGGCGTTTGTTGATGTCCGTTTAGTAACCCTTTCCCCCGAATTAATTTTGTTCATTTTTTTACCACCCCTGTTGTTTGAAGCTGCATGGAATTTGAAATGGCCAGAACTGAAGCGGGATTTAGTGCCGATTTGCCTGTATGCAGTGTTCGGGGTGGTAATTGCGATCGCCGGAGTAGCGATCGCTCTCAATCAATTCATTGGTATTTCTCTAACTACAGCTTTACTCATCGCCGTCAGCCTGTCTGCAACCGATCCTGTTTCTGTCACCGCTTTGTTCCGTCAACTCGGCGTAGGTAGTCGTCTTACCACCTTAATGGAAGGCGAAAGCTTATTCAATGATGGTATGGCTGTAGTTGCCTTTAGTTTTGTGGTGGCCTTATCTTTGGGAACTGTGGAATTGGAATTCCAGCCCATCTTATTGCAGTTATTCACAGTTGTTGGCATCGGTGTAGGGGTGGGGGCTTTCATTGGATTTGGGATTTCCTACCTCACCCAGCGCTTCGATTTGCCCTTAGTAGAACAATCCTTAACCCTAGTTTCTGCTTACGGCACTTACCTAATTATTGAAGACTTAGGTGGTTCTGGGGTAATTGGAGTTGTCACCACAGGTTTGATTTTAGGCAACTTTGGCTCTCGTATCGGCATGAATCCCCGCACCCGGATTATTGTCTCCGAATTTTGGGAATTTTTGGCGTTCTTTGTTAACTCCATTGTCTTCTTGCTGATTGGCGACCAAATCCGCTTTGCTAGTTTGGGCGAAAACTTGCAAATCATTATGGTGACAGTAGCAGCAATGATTTTGATGCGGGCAGTTGCTCTTTTGATTCTCAGCAAATTGAGTACTAGCATCACCAAATCGGATATTTCTTTACCAGAACAAACTATCCTATGGTGGGGCGGGTTACGCGGTTCCGTTTCCATTGCCCTGGCATTGAGCGTATCGACTATACTGCCAGAGCGAGAAAAAATCATCGCTACGGTGTTTGGAGTAGTTTTATTTACTCTTCTTGTTCAGGGATTGACCATCAAACCTTTGCTAGAAAAACTCAATTTGCTAGGTGATGCACCCTTACGTGAGCAATATTTAGAATTAGTTGCCCGTCATATTGCCTTAGAACGCGTTTTGCAACACCTCCAGGCAGACAAACGCCCCGGCATCGACCCAGAATTTCGCCGTTATCAGGAGACACTAATCAAAAGTGAACTTGCAGATTTACGGGCAAAAATTGACAAATTACAAGATGAATATCCCAATCTTCAGAGTTTTACAACAGAACAATTCCGAGGAGAACTGCTGGCAATTGAAGCAGATACTTATGCAGAATTTGTTAAGTCTGGTCGGTTAAATAAAGAATTAGCATCTATGCTTGAGGATGTTTTGTAGAAAGAATAATCAACAATAAGGTTGACCTCTTACCGTCCATCTATAGGCTATTTTTGCTCAGACAATCAAAATTGTCCGTAGGTCAAATTGTCAAATTTTCTTAATATTTAATAAATTATTGGTTAAGTAGCATTGAAAATTTATTTAATTCAGTGGTCAATAAATGTATACAATTTTCATGCGAATAAATTTCAGCTTAAACTAACAATGATAAACAAAAACCTCATCAAATATACTTCGAGACTACCTTTACATTCTCCTTGGTTTATTATCATTGTTTTTTCTGTTCTTGGTTTAATAGGTATTCTCAACCATTCGATGTGGCGAGATGAACTAAATCCTTGGCTTATTGTCAGAGATAGTAAATCTTTTGGAGATTTAATTGCAAATATTCATTATGAGGGTCATCCTGTTCTCTGGTATTTTTCTCTGGCAATTCTGAGAAAAATAGTAGATAATCCTATTATTATGCAAATATTTCATTTAGCAATTACAGTCGCTTCAGTTGTTGTATTTTGCCTATATAGCCCTTTTAACTATAAACAAAAATTTCTGTTTTCCTTTGGGTTTTTCCCTTTTTATGAATATCTTGTAATTTCTCGAAATTATGCCTTCAGTATGTTGTTCGTTTTTACATTCTGTACAATTTTTTCATCCCGAAAAAAAACCTATGCGTATTTGGCAATTTTATTGGCTTTATTAGCAAATAGTAGTGCTTATGGTTTACTCATATCATTTTCTTTATCATTAACTTTGCTAGCTGAATTTTGTTTTGATAGTAAACATCGCCAGCAGTATTTTAGTCAGAGCCAAAAACACGACTTATTTTTAAGTATTTCAATTATTATTTTTTCTTTTATTTTATCCATTTATATTCTTACTCCTCCAATAGATAGTTATCTTCATGGTGGGTTAAATAATGGTTGGATAGTTAAATTAGATATGCGTCATTTTTTGAGGAGCATAGGTAGAATATTTGGTAGCTATTTATTAATTATTCCTGCACACAAAAGATGGATAGATTTAATTGTTTGTGCGCTAATTGCTCTATTTGTTATAGTTTTAACTTTGCTTAAATTGTCTAAAAAGCCGATTCCTATCTTTTTCTACATTTTAGGCAATTGTGTAATATTTGCCTTTACATATTTGAGATTTCTCGGTATGCCTCGGCATTTTGGGCATTTATATTTAGTTTTTATAGCGGCTCTCTGGCTGGGAAGTTATTATCAAGATTCTCCACTTTTACTCAACAAGTTTTATGTTCGCCCAAATTCAATTGCATTTGTAAACAAATGGCATAATATCACTTTAATGCTGATTCTTTATACACAGTTTTTTGGAGGCATTTATAGTTTTTCAAGAGACTTAATTATACCTTTTTCTGCCAGTCGGGAAACAGCTCAATATATTCAAAAATCTGGATTAAGTAATGAGTTTATTGTTGCCAGCAGAGATGCAAACATGGCTCCTTTGTCAGGTTATTTACATCGAAAGTTTTACTATCCTCAGCTTCAAAAAATGGGAAGCTTTACACTATTTAAAAAAGGTCGTAAAGATGTCGAACAAGATGAAGTATTAAGCCAAATTAATTCTTTACTCAAAAATCAAGATGAGCAAAAGAAAATTTTGCTGATTTTAAATAAAAAACTGAACGTCAAACGCAATGATTTAAAGATTGTTCCGATCAAAGATTTTGAGAGAAGCTGGGTGGATGATGAACGATATTATCTTTATTGGGTAGATGATATCAAGTTCAGGTGATTACTTATCATAAAATTTATCAATGTAGGTTGGGTGGAACGGAGTGAAACCCAACACAAGCTTAGATCACATGTTGGGTTTCGTTCTTCACCCAATCTACAGATACTACAGATACTATAAGTGTTTAACCGAACCTGATATGAAGCATAAAGTATAGAAAAATAGACAATAGACAAAGACGTTTGAGATGATCATGATCTCCATCAGGGCAAATGTATCTAAATATTGATAATGATTAATCGCCTTGCGGATGTTCATCCCACAAGGTTGTTATTTCCCGTAAACTCTGATGATTGCCATTACCCAAAATCAGATGATCTAGTACCGGAATGCCCAAAAGCTGCGCCCCTGCTAACAACTGGCGCGTCAATTCTATATCTTCATGGCTAGGTTCAAGGTTCCCAGAAGGGTGATTGTGGGCAACTATTACCCGCGTTGCACCTTGACGAATAACTTCCCGAAAAATATCACGGGGAGAAGCTAAGGTTTCGGTTGCTGTGCCAATGGTAATTACTTGCGTACCTAGTAAGCGATTCTTAACATCTAATAGCACTACTGCAAAACGTTCTTGTGTCTGCCACATCAAATCTTGGCTGAGGGTAGCAGCAGCTGCAAGTGGGCTATCAATCAATGTTCCGTCATTCGGTCGAGATTGAAAAGCGCGTTTGCCTAATTCAATTGCTGCTAATATACTTGTTGCCTTGGCCGGGCCAACACCAGAAATTAGCATCAACTCTGCGGGGCTAACTTCTCGCAAAACCGCCAAAGGATCGCGTTGGTGTTTGCCTAATTCGCTCAAAATAAATTGTCCCAAACCCACAGCAGATAGTTTTCCTGGGCCTTGACCAGTGCCTAGAAGAATTGCGATTAACTCTGCTGTGGCTAAAATTTTGGCACCATGCGTCATTAATCGCTCACGCGGACGCTCATTTGTAGGTAGGTCGGCAATTCTGAGGCAATAGGTCATAAACAAAGAAAATCGTCACCACGCATCAAACTATCCTTAGTTATCCCTTGTTTGCTGTCAAAATCACCTTTATTTGAGAAAATCTTTAACCTTGGTAAGGTTATATGGGTAATTTCATTTGCAACTTTCAAAGAAAAAACTAAAAATAATATGATTTAGGGCGATGCCTACGGCGGTAAACTACGCTATGTTCGTTAAACCCCTCCATATTCCCTGATTATTGATAAATTTGCGTTGCTTTGAGCATGTGGTAGGTAATAATTAGCTGAGTCAGAGCAAGAGGGTAACTTTGCAGTGTTTCCCCGGTTGTACCAGCAATTTTACCCAGTTCGGGATTACTTTCGCGATCGCAAATATTTTGTAGATGGGGCATATCAGAACAAATAATATGCTCTAGCTTATTTACCTGTTCTAAGGTGGCATGACCATCAACTTCTAAGACATCTACCGGCTTACACATATCCCTGTCCAGCCCAAGACGGATGGCTGAGTCAGAATTGCCATAGCTAGAGTTGGTAATTGGAGTGAAATCTGGATGCGGAATTGTCGGACGCAGTACCAGGCGGACATTTAGGTGTCCATTGGTTTCATCATCTTCATCGATGGGTGGATAGAAACTAATGACTATATCAGACCATTGCCGTTGTGGACGGATAAATTGTGCTGAGTCTGGTTCGCGTTTGTCTAGTTCTGCTAGAACCTGTTCAGGTGTGTAACCCCGCTTTTGGGTATCTCGCTTGACTTTCCACTTAGCACGTAATTCTTCAGGTGGCGCAAGGTAGACTTTTACATCGTAACAATCACGGGCGGCACGAGTAGAATAACCGAGTAATCCTTCAATAATGACGAATTTACTTGGCTTGATATACTTAGGTGCCTCAAATGTCCCTGTTTTATGGCTATAAACTGGCTTAAGAATTGGTTGCCCTGTGCGTAGCAGCGACAGGTGTTGCTGCATAATATCCAGATGGTTGCAGTCCGGGTGGAGGGCAGTGATGCCAATTTCTGCACGTTGTTGGCGATCGTAACGGTGGTAATCATCTGTACAGATGATTGTGACATTTTCTGGGCCGAGTGCCTGAGCGATTCCCCGCGTTAGTGTTGTTTTCCCAGCAGCGCTGTCGCCGACAATACCAAGAATTATTGGACGGCTCATCATACCTCCCAGAATAAAAGTAAGTTTATTAATACAATTTCCCTACAATAGTTTTAATTCTAGAAGGGTTTAGGCAAGTAACTCAAGCAAAGCCTTGGTATGCAATATCTCTACATATAAAATATCTATGCGCTGGTTTATCAAGAAAGGCAGAGGGCAGATCGCGCAGCGTGTCGCAGACAAGGCAGGAGTTTCAGTTGGAATACTGTTTTCTGCTCTTTGCCCGTGACCAAAGCGAACTTGCGGTTTAAGACCCCCACCAAATTTTCTTGTTTTGTGGCCCCAATTAAGTATGGTATTGAATCCCCGAATATATTAAACCTTCTCTTCGAGAGGCTTCGCCATCTGCCTCTCAATGCCATCTACATAGCTGATGAGTCAAAAGAGGCAAGGGGGCAGGGGGTTACAGTTTGCCCCTGTGGATCGCAGGGAATCAACGTCCCATTTTGATAAAGCACGACGCTTGCCGGATCGAAGCTATTAACGCCTCCCGATTCTGACGGCGTTGGTGCAGGAAAGTGCCGATCTACAGTCGTCGCTATTGGATCTGTACAGTAGAGAATTTGGTTAGCATTGGCAGCTGCGTAGGGTTTTGAGTTGCGGACTTTAAACAGATAATTAGTGTGGGAGATTTAGGTAAAAGAAAAAGGCACGTTATGACTACTCAAACACTAGGACTCGAACAAAACCTTTATGACTATTTACTATCAGTCTCTCTTCGAGAACCAGAAATTTTAACCCAATTGAGGCAAGAAACAGCCCAGCATCCAGTAGGTAGAATGCAGATTGCTCCTGAACAGGGGCAATTTTTGGCGTTACTCGTGCAGTTGCTGGGAGCAAAAAAAACTCTGGAAGTTGGGGTATTCACAGGTTATAGTTCCCTGGTGGTAGCCTTGGCGTTACCGAGTGACGGCAAGGTGGTAGCCTGTGATGTGAGTGAAGAATTTACAACGATCGCTCGGCGTTATTGGCAGCAAGCGGGAGTGGCAGATAAAATTCAACTGCACATTGCCCCAGCTTTGGAAACTTTGGATCGGTTACTAGCAAAGGGAGAAGCGGAAACCTTTGATTTTGCTTTCATCGATGCAGATAAGAGCAACTATGATGGTTATTATGAGCGATCGCTGCAATTAGTGCGAAGAGGGGGACTGATTGCGATCGATAATGTACTCTGGTCAGGCAGGGTTGCCGACCCCAAAGTACAGGATAATAGAACTAAAAGGATTCGTGCCTTTAATCAAAAGCTGCATCAAGACCAGCGAGTTAGTCTGAGTTTAGTAGCGATCGCAGATGGTTTGACTCTGGCACTGAAAAATTGATGTCTTTCTAACTTTTCAAAACCCAATCCGCTTAGGTTAATACTTGACTTTCCCTAATCTTGCTTAAAAATAAGCAAGCTTTTTGAAGTAAGCAACATTAAATTATAGTTTAAAAAACTGTATTTTTAGAAATTTATTTTTCTTTTTTTAAGTATTTATTCGGTTGTATATTATTAATAGATCAAAATAGATAGCTATATCTAGTAATTGTTTAAATTTTAATGTCCGTGGAAGATATTCTGCAAGCAGTAGAAACAATTCTGCAAGATAAGCCTCTTGCTTCCATTCAGTGCTTTGTGCTGTCTCAGTCGTGGTTGGGCAAAACTTATGGTGAAATGGCAGAGGAATCAGGCTACCGCGACAATTATATCAAGGAAGTTGGCTCTGAGTTGTGGCAAGACCTTTCCATCGCACTTGGGAAAAAAATAACCAAAAAAAATCTGCATTTAGCCTTGAAGAAATACCTGCAAGAAAAAATAGGCGATCGGGAAAATCAGAGCCAACAAAAATTCAGTGAAGAACCTAACTTAGAAATGGTGTCTCCAGACTCGTTTTCAGCAAGCAAGATTGAATTTCCTAGCGGCCCCGTACCACTGGGTTCTCCTCTTTACATCAACCGTCCTCCTCTGGAAGAACTTGTTTGTAACGAGATTTTATACCCTGGTTGCTTAATCCGAATCAAAGCACCTAGAAAGACAGGGAAAAGTTCACTGCTCAACCGGATGATTGCTTATGCTAGAGAGCAAGGTTATCAAATCGTCTATTTGGACTTTCAAGAAGCCGATCAAGACGTTTTTGGTTCTCTTGATAAATTTTTGCGTTGGTTTTGTGTCAATGTCAGCAGACAGTTAAATCTCCTTCCCTCTCTAGATGATTTTTGGGATACGGAAATGGGCAGCAAAGTAAGCTGCAAAATCTATTTTGAAGCATATCTACTGCAATACATTGATAATAGTCCTCTAGTTTTGGCTTTGAATGAAGTCCATCGAGTTTTTGAACATCCCAATATTGCCCAAGATTTTTTGCCAATGCTGCGATTTTGGCACGAACAAGCAAAGCAGGATCAAATCTGGCAAAAACTACGGATGGTGGTAGTTCACACCACAGAAATATATATTCCACTAAAGCTTAACCAATCGCCTTTCAATGTTGGGATCACAATTACGCTCCCACCATTGACTCTCAATCAGGTACAGAATTTAGCATTGTCTTATGGACTAAATTGTGCAGACGGCTCCGAAGGCGCAAAACGCCTTGCACCCCTACAAGCAATGGTAGGAGGACATCCTTATTTGGTGAGCCTTGCGCTTTATCATCTATGTCAAGAGGAAATGACATTAGAGGTATTACTAGAAACTGCATCTACACCAGTGGGAATTTATAGTCAGCATTTACGGGAACTGTTGAGCTTACTGCAAAAAGACCCAAAATTAATGTCAGCTATGCAACAGGTAATTGCAACAGATGAAAAAGTAGAGCTAGACGCGATCGCTGCTTACAAGCTAGAAAGTATGGGTTTGGTTAAACTCAACGGTAATCAAGCTCATGTTATGTGTGAGTTATATCGCCTTTACTTTAGCCAACAGCTTGGAAAGCACTCAGGATAGTAATTGTTCTGGTAGACTGTTGAAAGATAAATAATCAAAATAAGTAATTCTCGTTCTTAAACCTCATCTATGTTGAAACCTAGAGTTTTTTAAAAGATATATTTATGTAGGTTGGGTGGAGTGAAAAGTAACCCAACATTACCACTTTATTTATGCTTATTTATGTTGGGTTACGCTATCACTGTACCCAAGCTACAAAACTACGGTTCTCAAGGTAGACGAGGTTTAATATGAATTTTATCAATTGTTCCGATAGAAATTTATTTATTAAGAACGAGAACTAATTTAAAATTTTAAATCAAATGAACAGTTATCGATATCAAGTTGGTGGCACTTTAACCAGTGACGCTCCTAGCTATGTTGAGCGCAAAGCGGATGTGGAACTTTACGAAGCCTTAAAGCAGGGTGAATTTTGCTACATCTTAAGCAGTAGGCAAATGGGCAAATCTTCACTTATGGTAAAAACCAAACATCGCTTGCAACAAGAAGGCTTTCGATGTGTCACCGTTGATATGACTAATATTGGTTGCGAAAATATAACTCCAGAACAGTGGTATAAGGGAGTTATAGGCGATTTGTGGCTGGGTTTTAAACTGTTAGGAAAAGTCAATTTAAAAACCTGGTGGCAAGAAAAAAGTGATATTTCTTTGGCTCAGAAACTTAGTCGGTTTATTTCAGAAATTCTGTTAGTTCAGTTTCCTAACGAAAGGCTATTCATTTTTATTGATGAAATTGATAGTATTCTCGGTCTCGATTTCTCTGTGGATGATTTTTTTAGCTTGATTCGGTTTTGTTATAACCAACGAGCAATTGATCCAGAGTATGAGCGGATTACATTTGCAATGTTTGGTGTTGCTACACCTTCAGACTTAATTTTATATCAAAATCACATTACAAAGTTTAATTTTGGTAAAGCTATCCGAGTAAATGGCTTTACATTTGAAGAAGCTCAACCACTATCTTTAGGACTGGATATTAAAGACAATCATCCCCAAAAAGTTTTGAAGGAAGTATTAGCTTGGACAAAAGGGCAACCATTTTTGACTCAAAAGCTGTGTCGGTTACTTGTCAGTTTATCTCAAGATGATGTGGGTAGGAAGTTAAAAATCCCCCCTGGTACAGAAGAATTTTGGATAGAAAATGTGGTGCGATCGCACATCATCGATCAATGGGAATCACAAGATGAGCCGGAGCATTTGCGGACAATTCGCGATCGCATCCTCCGAAACGAACAAATTGCCGCCAGATTGCTAGGAATTTATCAGCAAATCCTCCAAGGAGTGGAAGTACCAGCCGATGATAGTCGAGAACAAGTAGAACTATTGCTGTCTGGCTTAGTGGTTAAAAAGCAAGGTTTTCTCCAAATCAAAAACCGAATTTATGAAGAAGTTTTCAATTTAGAATGGGTTGGAAAAAAATTAGCTTACCTGCGCCCCTACTATGAAACCTTCAATGCGTGGATAGCCTCAAAGGAAAATGATGAATCTCGCCTATTGCGCGGACAAGCCTTGATTGATGCCCAAACCTGGGCACATGGCAAAAGCTTGAGCAATTTAGATTATCGATTTTTAGCTGCTAGTGAAGAATTAGATCGGCGAGAAATGCAGCAATCATTAGAAGCCGAACGTGCCAAAGAAGTTGAAGCACGACTTGCAGAACAACAAAAAAGATTAGCTCAACAAAAGAAAACTTCCACAATAGTCACACTCTTGCTAGCGGGTATGACAATCAAGTTGGTGATTTCTATAATGTGGGGAGTCTCGCTTTTACGAAAGATTGATGCTTTAGAATCACAGTTAAAATGCACTCAAGTAAAGCATCAGGGCAAAGTAATAAATGCAAATCCTCGGTTAGGTAGATGCTAACTGAATTGGGATAATCCCAAATGTGTAAAAACATAATCTTCAATTTTCTCGCTGCCCAAAGTCAAGAGCCGTTAGGGAAAGCCCATAATATTGCTCATTAAAAAACTTAGCTAGGGACTCAGCTTCAAATTGGGTAACTTTCCGTTGACCATTAACCACTTCCTTAACAATCTTAACAGAGCCAAAAATTTCGACTAAAGAAGTTGGTTCTACATCAAACTCATGCATCAGGGATTCCAAAGTAGCCACAGGTTTTGATTTACCCATCGAGTAATGATGTTCCTCGTAATTCTCAATTATAAGAACCAACAACTCAAAAAGCGCAGTTTCAGCCTCTGCCAACTCACCAGAAATCATCCCCTCTACTGCTGTTAAGGCTCTGTTATACTCCTGTTCTGTTTTAATGGGTTTAGGCTGATACTGAATCAGCAAATCAGTATAGGTTTTTTGACTAGAAGTAGGGATCATCTTTCCACCTTTCTTTATCGTATTCAGGATGGGTAAGAACGTATTTAATAAAAATTGTCTGGCTGGAATATCTAATATCTACAATCAAACGATATTTATTACCTTTGATGTTAAACACTGTAATACGACGCACTCCAGAAATGCAGCCCTGACCAAAGCAGCCGGTGATGTGAGTTAAAATTCTGATATCTTCAATAACTACTCACGCAGACAGCCCCCGAAAAAGCGATCGCTATGCTTCAGTATCCCCATCTCGAACAAGCGCTAAAATATCACTTCGGTTATGACAGATTCCGCCCCGGACAACGGCAAATTATCGAAGATGCGCTGCAAAATCGAGATTTAATGGTTGTGATGCCGACTGGCGGGGGAAAGTCTCTATGTTTTCAGCTACCAGCATTGTTGAAAAATGGACTAACTGTGGTGGTGTCGCCGTTAATTGCTTTGATGCAAGACCAAGTAGAAGCACTGCGAAATAATAATATTAACGCGACATTTCTCAATAGCAGTTTGAATGCTTACCAAGTGCGATCGCGGGAAGAAGCCATTCTCACAGGTAAAGTCAGATTACTTTATGTCGCCCCGGAACGTCTCCTCAGTGAAAGGTTTCTCCCGTTTCTCGATTTAGTTAAAGAAAAAATCGGTATTTCTAGCTTTGCTATTGATGAAGCGCACTGCGTTTCGGAATGGGGACACGACTTTCGTCCAGAATATCGTCAGTTAAAATCTCTGCGGAAACGCTATCCTGATGTTCCTACTGTTGCCCTCACTGCCACAGCAACCGATCGCGTCCGTAGTGATATCATTCAACAACTAGGACTAAAGCAACCTTGCATTCATCTTGCCAGTTTTAACCGTGAAAATCTTTATTACGAAGTTCGTCCTAAAACTAAATATGCTTACGCTGAATTATTAGAACTAATTCGAGAAACTGAAGGTTCGACAATTATTTATTCTTTAACTCGTAAAAAAGTTGATGAACTCACTTTTAAACTACAAAATGATAAGGTTGGTGTTCTGCCTTATCACGCCGGATTAACTGATGAAGAACGTAGTAGTAATCAAACGCGATTTATTCGAGATGATGTCCGGGTGATGGTAGCAACAGTCGCCTTTGGCATGGGAATTAATAAACCCGATGTGCGGCTGGTAGTTCACTTTGATATGCCCAGAAATATAGAAAGTTATTATCAAGAATCGGGTAGAGCCGGTAGAGATGGAGAACCATCTCGCTGTACAATCTTTTTCAGCTTTGGTGATGTTAAAACAATTGAATGGAGTATCGATCAAAAAACCGATCCTCAAGAACAGTTGATTGCTAAACAACAACTGCGACAAATGATCGATTACGCTGAAGGCACTGATTGCCGGCGAACGATTCAACTGGGTTATTTTGGCGAAAGGTTTCCTGGCAATTGCGGTAACTGTGACAATTGTCGTCATCCCAAACCCATGCAAGATTGGACAATTGAAGCTATGAAGTTTCTATCTTGTGTAGCGCGTTGCAAAGAAAGGTTTGGGATGCTACACATAATTGATGTGTTACGGGGGGCAAAAAAAGACAAAATTCTTCAGTACGAACACGATAAACTTTCTACCTACGGTATTGGTAAAGATAGAACTCTAGATGAATGGCGAATGTTGGGGCGATCGCTTTTACATCAAGGGTTAATAGAACAAACTAGCGATGGTTACTCAGTTTTAAAACTAAATGCCCACAGTTGGGAAGTAATGCGAAAACAACGCACAGTTTCCCTAGCTGTAACCACAGTTCAAAAGATTACCTGGGAACAGGGGAGTGAAAAAGCAGAAGTTGCAGAGATATTATTACAGAAGTTGCGATCGCTACGTAAAGAATTGGCTGATGAGCAATCTGTACCGCCTTACGTCATCTTCCACGATTCCACTTTAAAATTGATGGTACAGGTGCAACCCCAAAACTTAGCTGAATTTGCCAAACTTTCTGGTGTAGGTAGTCACAAACTCGCTCAATATGGCGAAAAGTTCATTACAGAAATTCGCGCCTACCGCCAAGAAAAAGGTTTGCAAAATAAATCTGCTACTTCCGTATCTTCTGCCAAATCATCTTCTTCTTACACCGAATTACAGACATTACAATTGCATCAACAAGGTTTAAATATTGCTCAAATTGCCAAAAAGCGGAACCTTAGTCCGGCAACAGTTAGCAATCATTTAGAAAAATTAATTGAGAAAAATCAGCCAGTTGATTTAAATCAATTAGTACCTTTAGAACATCAACAAAAAATTTGGCAAGTTTTAGAAGTACTCGGTGATATTTCCCTCACTCCTATCAAAGAGCAACTAGGCGAAAGCTACACTTTTGATGAAATTCGCTTAGTGCGGTGTAAGTGGCGGCGCGACAATCGCAAGTGATGATTGAAGAAGAACACAGAATACAGCATCAATTAGTATGAATGATGAATTCTATTTTATTTAAAATACAAAAGCAAGATTAAAGGAGTTACCTAATGAGTCAGATGCTTAATACAGGAGTACGCTGGACAACTCAGGATGTGGAATTATTACCAGAAAATGAAGGGATGCGCTACGAGATAGTTGATGGAGAATTATTTGTCAGTAGGGCATCTCATTTCAAGCATCAGCAAACTTGTGGCAAGATTTTTCTACAACTTGATCTTTGGTCAGATTCTACTGGTTTAGGAGAAGCTGTAATCAACCCCGGCGTTTTGTTTTCAGAATCAGATAATGTGATTCCTGATGTAGTTTGGGCTACTAAGGAAACCTTGGCGGTAATGTTGGATGAACAGGGACATTTAACTGGCGCACCAGATTTAGTAGTCGAAGTTCTGTCTGCTAGCAAGGAAGACCTAAGACGAGATAAAGAAGCTAAACTTAAACTTTATTCTTCCAGAGGAGTAAAAGAATATTGGATTGCTGATTGGCGATCGCGTAAACTAGAGGTCTATCGACGCGAACAAAGTCAACTTAGCTTGGTAGCAACCTTATTTAGTAGTGATAATATAAATTCTCCGCTATTGCCTGGTTTTAGCTGTACTGTAGACCAGTTTTTTCCTGTATAAATTTTAGGTGGAATGGAAAAACAAATCTCAAGTAACGCATTAACTAAACTCCAGGTACTGATTATGGCGATCGCATCTGGTGTCTGTGTTGCTAATGTTTATTATAATCAGCCAATCCTCCAAGATATTGCATCATCTTTTCGAGTCACTGAAGGCGAAGCGGGTAGCATCTCCGTGCTTACGCAAGTTGGTTACGGTTTGGGGATTTTCTTTCTAATCCCCTTGGGCGATAAAATCAATAAGAAAAAATTAATTCTTTCCTTACTGATATGTTTGTTTTGTTTGTTGATAGGCATGACGTTTTCACAAAACATCATCGAAGTTTGGATATTGAGCGTAGCAATTGGAATTACGACAGTCTCGGCTCAGATTATTCTACCTTTAGCAGCAAGTATAGATAGAGTAACTACAGGCCAAACCGTAGGCAACATTTTTACTGGTATATTGATTGGAGTTTTAGGAGCAAGGGTTTTTAGTGGATATATTACTGAATGGTTGAGTTGGCGTTATGTATATGGATTTTCGGCAGTAATGATTTTAATTGTTATTGTTTTGCTAAAAAGATATTTGCCTAATGTAAAAAATGAATTTAATGGTTATTATTTGGAATTATTAAGCTCAACTTTTCAGCAATTAAAACGTTTTCCATTATTAAGAGAAGCGTCTTTAATTAGTGGGTTATTGTTTGGTGTCTTTTGTTCATTTTGGACAACGCTGACTTTCCATTTAAGCGGAGCGCCTTTTAATTTTCAATCTGACACAATTGGGATGTATGGCTTTGTGGCGATCGCAGGTGCATTGATGGCACCAGTTTTTGGTAAACTAGCCGATCGAGGTAACTCGCAACGTTCCTTGACTATTGCTGTATCGCTGGTGATTGCAAGTTTAGTAATTGCTAAAATTGCTTCTAGTTCAGCGATCGCGATCGCTGTTGCTGTATTGTTAGTAGATATAGGTGTACAGGCAGTGCAAGTCACCAATGTTGCAAGAATATACACTCTTGATCCTCAATCGAACAGTCGCATCAACACAGTTTACATGACTACCTATTTTATCGGCGGTTCTGTAGGTACTAGCATTGGTCTATTATGCTGGAATCTTGGTGGCTGGAATTTGGTAACTTGGCAAATGTTAGCTTTTACTTTGCTTGGATTCTTTATTATTGTCAGACCTAAAAAAACTATAACAACAACGAATAAAGAATAACAAATAATCCGCGCCAACAAAGTAAAATTAAGCTGCTATAAATCTTTTTAATAGTAACAATATAATTTATTTTTGGGAAATATGCAAATTCATTTTTCCAAAAAGAGATATATAACTTTCCTTAAGATATCGCCTTGCACCAATAACTAAATTTTCTCCTCATCAAGGCGATATCTAAAGACAATCAGCTTATATTACGAAAAACTGGGCATCTCAGAGTTAGAAACTTCTGATGTTGCAGTCTTTTGCCTTTTCGTAGACAAAATTACTAGCAATTTAGGCAGCGCAAGACAAGCAACAGTATTTAGCAGCGTCAATAATATACCATCGATTAAACTCATGTGCGATCGCCTTTATTTCAAAATGGTGTTTACTATATTTTTAGTTTGCAGCAAAATTAGTACACTTGCTCAAAAACAGCATTTTGATTTCTTTTATTGGATATAAGCTAACTAAATAGATTTTTATAATTTCTAAGACTAGACCTTTCAAGGCGGGTAAAGATTTTAGTCTACAGATTACTATTTAAGCGCTTTTCTCTGCGCCTCTGTGGTTCAATAAATTACTTTTAAACTACTCGTGCGTTCCAGGGGTTCCCCCCGTTGTAGCAACTGACGCAGCCCATAGGATAAAGCAGAGATTTTAAGAGCCACCTTGAAAGTGCTAGCCTTAAATATTATTTTCTTGACAAGCCGGAATTAATTACTATAGTCTACTAATTTACACGTTTTTCAGTAGAACAAATAATAATCATGATCAAAAAAGTTAGCATTTTGCTAGTAGCAGTATTGCTTGCAAATTCTACAGCAGTAAAGCCTTCTAGTGCTACAGAAAAGAATCGTGCTTTCCTTGCTAATAATATTAGCTCTATAGCCTCGACTCCAATTAACATAGCACAAGCTATAGAACCTAGAGTTATAAAGCTTCGTCTAGCAGATTCTGGAGTTTCAGTAGGAAGTGTTTTGTCTTGGGGATTTGCTGGTTTGATTCAAAAAAGATCCACTGATTGGGTTCGTTTAGAAATAACTGATAATCAAGTAAAAGTAGTACATACAACAAGAACAACTAATTGGTTAACTCAGGTTTCTAAATGGTGGGATCATCCTGTTAGAAAAATTGCTTTTAAGCCAGATTCTTGTCAAGTAGGTAATGTGGCAAATCAAGGTGGCTCAAATATAGAAACCCAACTAAGAGATATAAAAAAATTATACGATTCTAAATTAATAACAGAGCAACAATATCAAGAATTACAGCGTAAAGTTATTAACCAAATAACTACAACACCAAATCAACCTTCCACTAGCAACTCTGAATGTGTTTTATTAGGAGAAAATGCAATAGTACAACTGAAAGATATTAGTTTAGTGACTAAAGGAGAGTTTAAAATTGAATATTTAGAAGGTAATGAATGGAAATATGCAGCTTTTAGAGTACCAGAAAAAGAATATCGATAAATAGTCTGCAATCAAGAAAATTTTCCATCTATAAATTGGTATTTAAACTCGGAATATCACCCCCTAGTCACCCTTTTTAAGGGTGGCTTAGTTCCCTGGTTCTTAAGAGGTTGTTTGAAAAGTTTTCTTCTCGGTAACAAAACGTTCTAGATCCCCCTAAATCCCTTTCAAAGCTATCCATTATAAACATCTTTCTTAACAGAAAGATGGGCAAAAAAGAGAATTAGTTATATATGTATTCTAACTTAAATTAGTAATTATACTGAGTTAAGCTCTGGCAAGGAAACCAAGGTATAGTGGAAGCCTAAGAGTTGCAAGTAGTTTTTAGCCTTGCATTTCGAGTCTTGGCGGGCTTAGTAATACTCTTTAGGTTAAGGCAAAAGATGCGATCTATCAAGTTTTTGTAATGTTTATAGCAATCCTGAATCATTTCTGATAAACAAGAGCCCCGGCTTCTTTCAGAAGCCGGGGTTATGTAAGTCGCAATTATTACACTTGAAATAGTGCCCTACTGAACGGCGCGATCGCACTGTGAAATTATGTACGTACTGTTCAATAAGGTTGTGTGAAAATGATAAATGCTTACAGCATAAGAGTTTCAGCAATCATAGTCGAATGAGCGTTAGCGTAGCTCATCGTAGACATCGCTTGCAGAAGTAGACGTATAAACTATCATTTGGAATGCAAAAATATAGGTGTTGGAAAAAAATAAATTTTTCCAAGTTGGCAAACAATCCATCAATTTGGAGAACACTTGGAACAAAAATCAGGACTGAATTTGCAGTATTGACTACCTGTTAATGAGTACGCTGTACAATAAGGAAAACTCGTAAGTCCAATTTTGGCTGTTTGTAATTTTGAACCGTTTCGCGACACCCCATTCGGTTTGGTTTTATCAGCCAGAAAGATTGCTACAAGCTTAGGAAACGCTATGCAAATAGTAATATTGAGCAGCGTTAGCAGTATAGCGTCTATCAAATTCATAGGTAATCATCTCCTGTGAAAAATAGGCGATTGCTGTTTTGAGGTGCAAACATAATATTATGTGTAGGATTGACCTTCAGTCCATCTATTGCTTGCACTCTATGTAAAATAACTTTAACATAAATTTTTGTAAATATAAACGTGGAATTTCTGGAATTATTATACACAGAAGGGAATGTGGATAATAAGGACGGTTATTGTAGCGGGATAACAAAATAAACTGGAAAAACAATTAATTTACAATATTTAGGTAAGGTGTTATGTCAAAAACCCAAACCGCGTCTTCTTTTTTATCTAACATCAGTGAGCAAGAACGTGAGGCATTAAAGCGCTTGGTAGATTACACAAATGTGGAATCGCTACCAGAAATTTGGCCTTTAGCAGCTCAACAATTTGGTAATATTGTCGCCCTCCGTAGCCCTCACGCCAAACCAGAAATTGTGATTACTTATACACAGTTAGCGGAGCAAATACAATTGTTTGCTGCTGGGTTACAGGCGTTAGGAGTGAAGCGAGGCGATCGCATTTCCTTAATTTCTGATAACAGTCCCCGGTGGTTTATTGCCGATCAAGGCATAATGACTGCTGGTGCCGTTGATGCGGTGCGTAGTTCCCAAGCGGAAAAAGAAGAATTGCTGTTTATCATCGCTAATAGCGGTAGCACGGCAATAGTTGTTGAGGATTTAAAGACACTTAAAAAACTGCAAGACCGTCTCAACGATTTACCAATTCAGTTTGTAATCTTAATTTCAGATGAAGCACCACCAACAGGCGAAACTCTAAAGGTGCTGAATTTTGCACAGTTGATCGAAATTGGGAAAAACCATAATTTTGTGCCAGTTAAACAAAATCGTGATGCTTTGGCAACCCTAATTTATACCTCTGGCACTACAGGAAAACCGAAGGGTGTAATGCTGTCTTATAGCAATTTGCTCCACCAAGTGATAACTATGGGGACAGTATTACAACCAAATGGAGGCGACATTGTTCTCAGTATCCTACCTTCGTGGCATAGCTACGAGCGGACTGTTGAATATTACCTTTTATCTCAGGGTTGCACGCAAATTTATACTAACTTGCGCTCCGTGAAAGGAGATTTGAGGCAATTTAAACCCAACTACATGGTGGGTGTACCCCGCCTCTGGGAATCGATTTATGAAGGAGTGCAAAAGCAGTTCCGCGAACAACCAGCCAAAAAACAGCGCCTAATTAACTTTTTGTTGGGCATTAGCGACAAATATATCAAAGCGCGGCGAATTGCTCAGGGATTGGATTTAAATAATCTTCATGCCTCAGCCATCGAACGATTAGCAGCTAAGATCCAAGCATTGGCTTTATTACCCCTCCACGCCTTGGGAAAACGACTAGTTTATGCCAAGGTGCGAGAAGCCACAGGAGGACACGTCAAGCAGATGATTAGCGGTGGCGGTGCGCTTCCTAGACACATCGATAACTTCTTTGAAATTATTGGTGTGCAGATTTTGCAAGGCTATGGTTTGACAGAAACTTCTCCTGTTACCCATGTGCGCCGTCCTTGGCGAAATTTGATTGGTGCATCAGGACTACCACTCCCTGCTACAGAAGCTAAAATCGTAGATCCTGAGACAAAAGCGCCTTTGCCAATAGAGAAGCGAGGCTTAGTATTGTTGAGGGGCCCACAAATTATGCAAGGCTATTACCAAAATCCGGAAGCGACAGCGAAAGCAATTGATGCTGAAGGTTGGTTTGATAGCGGCGATTTGGGCTGGTTGACACCACAAAACGACTTAGTGCTGACTGGCAGAGCAAAGGATACGATTGTATTGACTAACGGGGAAAACATCGAGCCGCAGCCGATCGAAGACGCGTGTTTGCGATCGCCATACATCGATCAAATTATGCTCGTCGGTCAAGATCAGCGCAGCCTGGGAGCCTTAATTGTCCCCAATGTTGAAGCCTTAGAAAAATGGGTGCAGAATAATCCGGCCACTTCTTCACCTAGTCAACAAATTGACTGGGAGAGTAGAATGATCCAGGATTTATTTCGGCAAGAATTGAATCGAGAAGTGCAAAATCGTCCAGGCTATCGACCGGATGACCGCATTGGGACATTCAAACTCATTCTAGAACCGTTTTCTATCGAAAATGGTTTGATGACACAAACACTAAAAGTTCGCCGACATATCGTCACGGAACGTTATCACGATATTATTGACGGCATGTTTGCCTGATAATTCCACCTCCCAACTGTAAAGAGTGAACGTGAAATATTTATGGATGTCTCCAAATCTAATTTGCTTCTGAAGCGCGTCGTTAACGTCAAAGTTATTGTGACTCCCCTGTGGAAAGAGGAAGTACAACAGCAGCTGCAAACCCAGATCAATCAACTCGATCAGCAACTGCAACAGCTAGACGTAGAAGGACAAAGAGCGATCGCGGCAATTCAAAAGCAGAGTCTGCAACCACCCGGGCCCCAAACTCTCCAACAAATTGACAATATCCAACTCCAAGTCAATCAAAAGAAAAGTGAATTTCTAGAACAAAAAAATCAGTTGCTGCAAAATCTCCAGCAAGTGCAGTTTCTTCAACAAGATCAGGAAGTCAACCAATTCCAAATGGAAGGCTTTTTCCGGGTAGAGATAGGAGATAACCTGATTAGCAAAATGCAAGTAGAAATCGTTCTGCGCGACGGCGTTGTAGAAGAGATTCGCGGTGACATTTAAATTTGTCATTTGTCCGTTGTCATTTGTTTTGTGACCAATGACCAATGACTAATGACCAATGACTAATGACAAATATGATTTAACTTAGTGCGGGAGAGGCTCCCAGCCGAACATTCTACCTGGGAGCCAGCCCAAACTATCTGCCAGACTGGAGGAGAGCTAATAAATAGCGATCGCCCGAAGGCTGACATCTCAACTCGATATTTAACTGCACTAACTGCATCATCACCCCGCTTGAATTGGGTAATCGTCACTAAAGCCTGATTTCGTTGTGGATAAGCTACCTCTACCTTTCGCGTTCCTCCCACTGCTGGTATGCTGCCAAAGGCATTCAGAGCGAGGGTAGCTGGATCGCTTCCTTGGAGAGATGAGTTGATATTTTCTAAGGGTATGGTTTTATAGTTAGAGCGGTCTGGGTATGCCACAATCTCTTGAGATTGATGTACTGCTCTCACCTGCTGGGTTTGCCCATAACTAGTCTCAACAATCGGTGCAGATTGCTGGCGCTGGGTAATATATACTCCAGCGCCAGCAGTGGCAAAGATACCTAGTATCAGAATCAAAAAGAATTTTAGCTTTGCCGACATAAAAGTAAACAGGAATTTCAAATAGGTTTATTACCAATTTTGAATTCTAGATTGAACTGCATCCCATATCCTCTATCTATGAGAAGCTCTTGTATCTGAAGCATTCGGTATGAGGAAGTATAAATAGCAATTTCATTTAATCTATAAGAAACTCGTGGTGTTTTTTGCAACTCAACGATTAAAACGAGATCGAGATATTAGCTAACCTTGGGGATAGCCCTGTATTATAGACCTCCAATTCATATTTAGGTTCCTGGGGTTAAGAGACGCGATTAATCGCGTCTGTACAAAAAGGTGAGAGTAGTCTCCCAATTCCCAATTCCCAATCTAAAATATAAAATCTCCAGCCCAAAACTCTCCCGCCAAGATACAATTCGATCTGATGAAAGCTGTTAAAGTCCATAAACCATTGATTTCCAAACCACCCTATGAGCATTCATGAAGTATTTATGCCGGCGCTGAGTTCCACCATGACGGAAGGCAAAATCGTCTCCTGGGTGAAATCGCCAGGGGACAAAGTGGAAAAAGGCGAAACAGTGGTGGTTGTAGAGTCAGATAAGGCAGATATGGATGTAGAAACCTTTTATGAAGGCTTTCTTGCCCATATCATAGTTGAAGCTGGTGAAACTGCCCCGGTAGGATCTGCGATCGCCTTCATAGCCGAAACTGAAGCTGAAATTGAACAGGCGAAATCTCTTGCCAATTCCGGCGGTGCTGCTGCTACTACTACCTCTGCCCCTGAGCCAATCCCCGCCACAGCCTCAGTTGCAACACCTGCCTTAGCGTCTCAAAACGGCTCTAATCACAAAGAAGGCAGACTTGTAGTTTCACCCCGTGCCCGCAAATTAGCCAAAGAACTCAAAGTTGATTTAACTACACTCCAAGGCAGTGGCCCCCACGGTCGTATTGTCGCTGAAGATGTAGAAGCATTGTCCAATAAGGGCAAACAACCCGCTACTGCCCCAGTTGCCCCACCAGCAGCTATACCAACCAGTGCCCCTGTTGCATCCCCAGCACCTCGCACACCAGCACCCGCGCCAGTGGTAGCTGCTGTTCCTGGTCAAATCGTACCTCTAACTACCTTCCAAAATGCCGTAGTGCGGAACATGGTAGCAACCATATCCGTGCCCGTCTTCCGTGTCGGTTATACAATTACCACTGACGGATTAGACAAACTTTATAAACAAATTAAATCCAAAGGCGTGACAATGACAGCGCTACTGGCGAAAGCTGTAGCAGTGACATTGCAAAAACACCCATTGTTAAATGCTAGCTATTCAGACCAGGGTATTGTTTATCATTCTGATATCAACATTTCCGTAGCCGTAGCGATGGATGATGGCGGATTAATTACACCTGTGCTGCAAAACGCAGACGCAGTGGATATTTATTCTCTATCGCGTACTTGGAAGTCTTTGGTAGAACGTGCCAGAGCAAAACAACTACAACCCCAAGAATACAACAGTGGTACTTTTACCCTATCTAATTTGGGGATGTTTGGCGTAGACAAATTTGATGCGATTTTGCCGCCTGGACAAGGTTCAATTTTAGCGATCGGGGCATCGCGTCCGCAAGTAGTAGCAACACCCGACGGTTTATTTGCCGTGCGGCAACAAATGCAAGTTAATATTACTTCTGACCACCGGATTATTTACGGTGCCCATGCTGCGGCGTTCTTGCAAGATTTAGCAAAATTAATTGAGACAAATCCTCAATCTTTGACACTGTAGTTTTGAAAAAACACCAAATTTAAATGTTAGCGCTATGAGCGAGCAGCCTTTTCCGTAGAGTAGCGCTAACAATAAACAACACCTAAACTTAAATTTTTATGAGCAAACCATGTAGCGATATCACGTCTCTATATGAGTTTATGTCCAAACCGATGTTACAGTGACATACGATAACACCCTGAAATATCTGGTTGAGCAGTATCCAGAAGATTTTATTCGCTACTTACTTGCATCTGAGGCAAGGAATATCCAGATTCTCAAAACAGAATTAAATCAAGAACCAATTCGTGCCGACTCAGTAACCTTTTTGCAAACTGCCAATCAAATACTGCATTTAGAGTTTCAAACCTTACCAGCATCGACTCCACCCTTGCCACTGCGGATGTTGGATTATTGGGTGCGGCTATATCGACAATACAATTGTGATATCGAGCAGGTAGTGATTTTTCTTAAACCGACAAATTCAGAAGCTGTATTTGTAGATCAATTTACTGCCCGCAATACTAGCCACCGTTACCGCGTCATCAGAATTTGGGAACAAGATCCAGAACCTTTATTGTTATCTCCTGGTTTATTACCTCTGGCAACTTTGGCGCGAACAGATTCTCCTCAAAGCTTACTGCAACAAGTAGCAGTTCAGGTGAGTATGATTGAAGAAGCAGCCACTAAGCAGAGCATCTCGGTATGTACCCAACTTCTAGCAGGGTTGGTATTCGAGCCAGAACTCATTCGTCAGTTTTTGAGGAGAGAAGATATGAGAGAATCTACCATTTATCAAGAAATTCTCCAAGAAGGGCTCCAAGAAGGTAGACAACGAGGCATTGAGCAAGGTATTGAACAAGGTATTGAACAAGGAAGACAATCAGAACTAAGGCTAGTGATACGTCTATTAACTCGTCGGCTTGGTTCAATTAATTCTCAGTTACAATCTCGCTTGCAAGAGTTGTCCCTAGCTCAGTTAGAAAACTTGGGTGAAGTATTACTAGATTTTGCTAGTGAGGCTGATTTAATGAATTGGCTCAATACAATAGAAAATTAGAGTTTGCTCTAAACATTTCTACCAGTTACAAAAAAAGCCAGATTTTCATACCAAGCACCTTGTTCTGTTGTTTCTACTTTAAGTGCAAAATCTAACCCACCGATGACAAATTGTTCTCGTGTCCGCTCGATGATCGAAATATGGACTCAAATAGTCGAGGCGATCGCTTGATTTGTTTCTCCCTTTGAAGCCATCAAAAAAATGGATGTACTACCAAACATTGTTGCCTTGGCACACTACTAGGGAGAAACAGTTAATTCACGAAAAGCTTGGGTTGCGTTGATGTCAGGAAAACCGAAATGGATTAAACAACTACAAAGTTGCTGACGCTTAGTGAAGATACACCATCCAATTGTGCGAATTTTTTCTGAGCAAATCCACTATTGCTGCCATCTTGGTCGAAGTAAAGCGCCCCTGAGCTACTGTCGAAAATCAATCGCTGATCTTTTGTTGTTGCAGTTGTACCGAGGGTAAATTGACTAGGGAGGATTGAACTTGGTGATAAACCCCCAGCGAAACCCACAGCAGATATTTGAATGTGGTCAATAGTACCGAAGTCGTAGATAACATCAAGCCCTTCATTATAACTATTGAAAACAAAGGTATCTTGATTTGCACCACCAGTCAGGAAATCATTACCACCACCACCGATCAATACATCACTCCCATCACCGCCAATTAGAGTATCATTATCGTTGCCACCGTTGAGAGTACTACTACCGTCAGCACCAAAGGCAGATAAATAATCATTACCATCGCCACCTTTTAGCAAGCTATTCTTATATGAATACTCAACAGTTAAGCGATCGCTACCTGTACCACCATCTAGTATATTAGTACTAAATGAACCGTTAGCATTTAAGGTGTCATTACCTATACCGCCCTTCAAAGTAAAAAACGTGTTATCGAAGTGAAAGACAGCGCCAGTAGCAGATAGATAATCATCTCCATCGCCACCATCTAGTATATTAGTACCAGATGAAGAGTCTGCGTAAATGAAATCGTTACCTGTGCCACCATTCAGGAAGTTACCGCCATAGGTAGCTTTAGCATTTAAGGTGTCATTGCCTACGCCACCATCAAGGGTATTACTCCTGCCAAAGTTGCCGGAGTAGCTATTAGCAATAGATAAATAATCATTGCCATCGCCACCATCTAGTAGGCTCGTTCCACCTGTAGCTTCTGCATATAAAAAGTCGTTACCTGTACCACCATAGACGGTATTATTATTACGTGAATTGTCGTTAACACGTAAGAGATCGTTACCTGCACCGCCTTTGAGGGTATCATTGCCACCATTACCGCCGTTGAGTGTATCGTCGCCATTGCTGCCTACAATATTGTCGTTATATGCTGTACCCTTAACCTCTAATCGTTCGATATTCTTGTAGCGTACTTGATTTGTATCAGCAGTAATGGAACCTTGGTTAGTACTAGGGTCGTATGTTGAGGTGATGCCTGCGATCGCATTACTATAGTCAATGTACAAGTAATCGTTATCTGTGCCTCCATCAACTGTTTGAGTTACCAAAGAATAGACAATATTCTCTGGGCTACTAATATAAAAAGAGTCATCACCACTACCACCATTTAAAGTGTTAGAACCTTGAACTTCATAGGCATAAAAAGTATCTGCTCCGTTTCCACCTGAAACTGTATTCTTGCCTTTCCATTGATAATTAATGTCAAGGGTGTCATTTCCATCACCTCCGTCGAGAACATTATTACCAGCAGACAAATTAGCTCCAATATAATCATTTCCGGTTCCACCCTGGAGGGTATTGTTTCCTACGGCGTAGCGGGCAGAAAGACTATCATCCCCAGAACCACCATCTAAGATATTTTTTCCATAAGAGAAGGAAACATCTAAAATATCATTTCCACTTCCACCTTTGAGAGTGTTACTTCCAGTTGAGCTATAAGCGTAAAGTTCATCATTTCCCGCCCCACCATCTAAAAGGTTGTTCCCAGAAGAGTTGGCGGCATAGAAGGAATCATTACCTGCTTCTCCATAAAGATTATTATTACCCTCTTCTCCGTTTAAATAGTCATTACCTTCACCACCATAGAGGTAATCATTACCTAAGCCTCCATAAAGTTTGTCATTATCATTACCACCATAAAGATAGTCATCACCTAAGCCTCCATAGAGGTTGTCGTCTCCCGCAAGCCCCATGATAATATCATTCTCGTTACCGCCATAGAGAAAATCAAGGTAATTTTTGTCATCTTTACCATTGATAATTGCCATGATTTTGGCTCCCTTTAAATCAAAGTTTTATGCAGTTTTTAATTGGCATTTAGTGCTGTTGTAATGCACTAATGATTAACCGAAAGTTTGCACCATCGGTAGACTTTGTGTCGCTATGAGGCGGCACCAGTTTTTTATGAAATTGACCCAGTTGATGGGCTTACTGGTAATACTTTAATAGTTGTCTAACGTTTTTCAGAAATATCTCTAGCCTTGGAAACTGCACACGTTAGAGCAATAAATCATCTCAGGCTCTTATGAATACTCTTTAGAGCCAATACTAATTTCGCCAAATATGTCAAACAATTAATGGCTGTTAAATTTGCCAGTGAAGTTATAAGACTTCAATTAATAAGTTATCACTCTGTCAGCAGATAGTATTTTCTTTGACACTAAACTTTACTTTCTTCTACCCAAATATTTGCCTCTTTAAAAACTCAAGGTTTCAAAATGGACGATGTTTATATACATGATGAGCTAGACTATCATGTATAACCTGGGATAATAGATCAATATTTAGGCACTAGATAAAAGCCTCAAGTACCACTACGTACAGAAAATGATAAATTTGAAACTGATTATAAAGATTTACCGAAGCGGTTAAGATCGATTTGCCTAATTGATGAAGCAAAGCATGGGAGAAACTATTAGAAATAGCTGAGAAAAATTAAGTAACCAGAAGTGAAGTGATAGAAATTCTTGATTGTGGTGACGAATTGTATTAAGTGTTATCTCTAGGCTACTTAATATCTATGCACTTACCTCAGCGTGCCTCTGCATTTAAAAAATAAAAAAGGTGGGCATTACCCACCCGACAAATTTATCCTTTAACACAAAGAACTTGCTTTAGTGTTGCTACAACTTCAACCAAATCTGCTTGATTTGCCATCACTTGTTCTATCGGCTTATAAGCACCTGGAATTTCATCTAACACGCCCTCATCTTTGCGGCATTCGACACCATTTGTTTGCTCTATCAAATCATCAAGTGTGTAGACATTTTTTGCCTTATTTCTAGACATCAAACGCCCCGCGCCGTGGGAACAAGAACAGAAACTATGAGCATTACCTTTACCCTTAATAATGAAAGACTTTGCTCCCATCGAACCAGGAATAATCCCATAATCTTCAGTCTGAGCCCGAACTGCACCCTTACGAGTAACATATACATCCTCGTCAAAATGCACTTCTTTTTCGGCGTAATTGTGATGACAATTAACTTGCAATAAAGGTTTAGTTGCTTTCCCGCCTACCAGATGTTTTTCAACTATGTGCTTAAAACGCGCCATCATCACATCGCGGTTGACACGCGCATAGTTTTGTGACCATTGTAAATCGTGCCAATATGCCTGGAATTCTGGCGTACCAGCGACAAAGTGAGCCAAATCAGGGTCAGGTAATTTATTACCTGCCATTTTTGCTAATTCTCTGGCTGTGTGAATATGACACTGGGCGAGTTTATTACCGATGTTACGCGAACCAGAATGCAGCATCAGCCAAACTTGATTCTCTGTATCGAGGCACACTTCAATAAAGTGATTTCCTCCACCGAGAGAACCCATCTGTTTCATTGCTTTACCTTGTAGGTCTTGCACACCGCGATGTAAGTCTTTAAAATCATCCCAATGTTGCCAGTTACTGACGGATTTTTCAACGTCTTTGTTTTCGTTAAATCCAGTAGGAATTGCTGCTTCAATATCCAGGCGGATTTTTTTGAGTTTACCTTCGATTTGTTCGGCGGTAAATGCTGTTTTGATAGCACTCATCCCACAACCAATATCCACGCCTACAGCAGCTGGGATAATTGCCTCTTTGGTTGCAATTACAGAACCAACTAAAGCACCTTTACCTAAGTGGACATCTGGCATTAAGGCCACGTGCTTAAACACAAATGGTAATGATGCTACATTTTTTGCCATCTTAGTTTCTTCTGGGCCCAAAGAGTGATTTGCCCAAGATAAAACGGGTGCTGGTGTGGTAATTTCTAACTTTTCGTAGGGCATAATTTATTCTATTTGGGATTTTAAATTTTAGATTTTGGATTAGGTCTACGCCACTGATAATTTATCTAGTACTTTTTTAGTATTTGTAGTAAACACTAAATTTATTACTACTAACTTGCTTACCCATAAATTTAAACTTGACATACTACTTAGTTGTAGCAATTTAAATGTTTATTGTCTTTCATTTAACTTGTTCGGTCTTCATGAAGCTGAAGAACTACTTTTAGGGAGTAGCATATCTATGCTACAAATGTAACTCATGCAATTACAAGCGTCAAGTCCATACCAGAGAGAGAAAACAGATGTTTACTAGATATATTAAAATTTGTAAAGAAAATTGCTCTGTTTAAATAAGCTCTTAAAGTTCTGACACAATATGGCAGTGCGTCAAGATACAATCTGGGAACGTTTTTTATCTCCTGTAGTGCGTCTTTTGATTGATGAAGAAGGGTTACAGCGTTACGCTGATAGTATTGACTGGGAGAAAGAATGCGATCGCTTCCGGCGAGATGATGTGATAATTCCCTCGTACTACAGCAGTCAAAACTTTCACGGAATTACAGGGGGCTATCTCAATGCTGGTGCAGCAGTTAGTTACGATCCGATTACCCAATATGTTGTGCCGCCTAATGAAACTATTGTCCGTCAAGCCTTAATTGATGCCGTCAAAGTAAAACCACGACGCATACTTGACTTAGGTTGTGGCACAGGTTCCACTACTCTAATGTTAAAACGGGCTTTTCCCGAAGCGGAAGTTATTGGTTTGGATTTATCACCTTATATGCTGGTAAGGGCAGAAGATAAAGCTAGAAATGCTGGTTTAGAGATAGTCTGGCGACACGGAAATGCGGAAAAAACCAGTTTCAGAGATGCAACATTTGACTTAGTGACAGCTTCTTTGCTATTCCACGAAACACCAAATGAGGTGTCCCTAGCAATTTTGCAGGAAAGCTTTCGATTGCTAGTAACTGGAGGGCAAGTCCTAATTCTAGATGGGAATCAGAAGACTCTGCGGCAGTTAGAATGGCTTAATGATGTTTTTGAAGAGCCATATATTCGTGAGTATGCTGCTGGTAGTACAGAGGCGAATATGGGTGCGACCGGATTTGAGGCAGTGCGATCGCAGGATGTATGGTGGATAAATCAGGTAACTGGCGGCGTTAAACCGATCGCAACTGAAAATGTCCGTCGTTATACTCCCACATCAGTAGATAATAATGATTTGGAGGGACTTGGATCTCCCGCATTTGGCATAATCGCATGAGTTTAAAGGCAGTTCTCTTTGATTTCAATGGTGTCATCATTAACGATGAGCCAATCCACTTACAACTGATCGATGAGATTCTTATTGAAGAAAATCTCCAACCCCAAAAGGTGAGTGAGCGTCAAGCTTCTCTTGGACGCAGCGATCGCGCTTGTTTTGGGCAACTACTCGCTAATCGTGGTAGAGTCGCTAACGAAAACTACTTGACTCAGTTGTTGTACCGCAAAGCCCAAGCTTATACGGTGGAGTTAGAGAAAATAGAGAAACTGCCTTTATATCCAGGTGTAGAAGACTTAATATATCAGGTGCGATCGCGGAATTTGAAATTAGGATTAGTCAGTGGCGCTCTTCGCCAAGAAATAGAATTGGTACTCCATCGTGCCAAACTAGACCAACATTTTAAAATTATCGTTGCGGGCGATGACATAACCACCAGTAAACCAGAACCTGATGGTTATTTACTGGCAGTAAAATGCCTAAATAAAGAATATCCTGAATTAAACCTTCAACCACAAGAGTGTCTGGCAATTGAAGATACCCCCGCAGGTATTGCCGCAGCAAAGCGATCGCAGATGCAAGTTGTTGGTGTAGCAAATACTTACCCATTTCACATGCTTCAGCGCTGCTGTAACTGGACTGTTGATTATCTCAGTGATTTAGAACTTGAACGGGTGCAGAAGATTTATTCTCAAAAAGAGCCTCAGCCATCGGCAACTGAATGTTAGAATACTCTATGGTGATAGTGTATTGAGTTAATGAGTAATATTACTCTTGACTCAGCAACGATTCAGGGGAATTAGCTCAGTTGGTAGAGCGCTGCGATCGCACCGCAGAGGCCATCGGTTCAAATCCGTTATTCTCCATTTGTACATTCGCAAATTAAAGTTAGATAAAAATGATAAAGGTGCGGTGTGGGAAGGGGAGCGTTGGTCGCCTTTTCCCTAATCCCTTTATTTAATTATTTTAATTATTCTGTTCTGCCTGAGTTTGAATAAAGAGGAGAAAGTTTGGTATGTTACTTGAACTCAATCAACTAATTGTTAGAGCCGGTCATCAGTTGTTGATTAAAGATATCTCCTGGTCGGTATACAAACGTATTTTGGCAGAATTGGGGGACAATCGCAGTTCTAGGATAGGTTACAGTCAAGGAGTGCTGGAAATAATGGCTCCATTACCAGAGCATGAAGTAGCTAAAGTTATTATTGGAGACTTGGTAAAAGTTTTATTAGAAGAACTCGATCTGGAATTTTGGAGTTTGGGATCTACGACTTTTGATAAACAAAGTATGGATGCTGGGGTAGAACCTGATGATTGTTTCTATATCCAAAATGAAGCTAGAATTAGGGGCAAAGATAGAATCAATTTAGAAACTGACCCACCTCCAGATTTGGCTATTGAAATTGATATTACCTCCCGCACTCGTTTCAATAATTATCAAGCGTTGAGAGTACCAGAACTGTGGCGATGGAATGGAAGCAAGTTGGAAATAAACGTGCTGCTCGATGGTAAATATGTAGAATCAAATACCAGTTCTATTTTCCCCAATCTTCCAATTCAGCAAGTAATTCCCGAATATTTGATCCTGAGTAAGACCAATGGAAGGAATGCGACAATGAAAGCATTTCGTGTATGGGCAAGACAGCAAATAGGAGTGATTTAGCTACAATCCAATTGGTATTCCATTGATTCCACTCCTGACGTTGATGGTGAGTCTGGCATTGTGGGCGGAATTGTGGTGTTTGTTGTGAGTCTGTTGGGCTTCGGATCGCTCCTTACCTGGAAATTTGGTAAGGTACAACCGCCGATCTTGGGGTAACTCAATTGACGTTCCCCATCCTGTAGAGGGATGAGATATTACGGTAATTTAAGATAAAGTCGTCGAAATAGTGTAAATGGAAGCAAGATCGATATCAACCTGCTTCACTGAATTCGCAATGACGAATATATATTTTATTTTGTTTGCCGAACCATTTAGATTAGCATCAAACCATTGTGATAGAGCGGGTTGAAGCATAGAGAAAATTGTTATCGATCGAAAGACGTTTATTGTTTGAGGAAACCTCCTATGAAACCGGATTACCTAATTCTAGGCAGTGGTTTATCAGCATTGGTCTTTGGCGCTTTGATGGCAAACTCCGGCAAGATCGTGCAAATACTCGAAGCTCATGAGCATCCGGGCGGCTTTGGTCACACGTTTACGATGGCTAAAAAATACACGTTTAATGCCCAATTCCACTATGTTTGGGATTGTGGTGAAGGACAAACGGTTAATCGGGTACTCAAGAAATTGGGCTTGGATCGGGAAGTGACTTTTGAGCGGTACGACCCGGATGGCTTTGACCACATGCGAATGCCGGGGTATGCGTTAGATATTCCTTCGGAACCAGAGGAACTGATCCAGCGATTATCAGCGCTGTTTCCTGCATATAGTGATCGCATTCGCCAATTTGTTAACGATGTTGAAAAAACGAGCGCAGGTTTAAAAAGACTTGCTCCCCCAGTTAAGCCAATTGAACTGCTCAAACATACAAATGAAGTGGTTTGTACCGTTCAATATCTCAACAGTACACTTCAGGATGTATTCGATAAATTTCAGCTACCCCAAGCTGCCCAAACCCTATTAGCTCTGCAATGGCCTGATTTTTTGCTGCCTCCAAATCAACTCTCGTTTTATGCCTGGGTCGCTTTATTCAAAGGCTATCAAGCAGGTGCATTTTACCCAACTCAGCATTTTGAGTATGTTATCAATTCGTTAGTCAAAGTGATTGAATCACACGGAGGGCAAGTACTGCTCAACCATGAAGTCACGAATTTTAGAGTCATAGACAAGACGGTTACGGGCGTTGAGGCGATGGATTTAAACACCCATCAAACTCACGAATTTACAGGTGACACCGTGATTTGTAACATTGACCCCAAAAAAGCCGCCAAAATGATTGGTGAGTCAAAGTTCTCTAAAACCGTGCGCCGAAAACTCAACTATGAGTATTCTGCATCCAACTACATGGCTTATTGCGTCGTTAAAGACCTCGACCTGCGAGACTATGGATTTGGCAAGTGGAATCTTTTCCACACTGGTCATCAGGATTTGAATGAAGCCTTTGCTCAGATGTATGAACACAATGACTTTTCCAATCCCAGCTTTGCCATAACAACACCCACTTTATTGACACAAGCAAGTCGGGATTGTCCAGAGGATTGCCAGATTGTCGAATTCCTTACTGTTGCTAATTACGACTACTTTAAGCAATTGCGACAGAGCGAACGTAAAGCTTACAACCAAAAAAAGCAAGAAATCTTCGACTCTATCCTGGATGTTGTGGAAAAAGAATATGTGCCGAACTTTAGAAAGCATCTGGTTTTTCATATCACCGGCAGTCCCACCACCAATGAACGTTATTGCTGGTGTCCCAACGGAAATTCCTACGGTTCTAGTCTCACGCCGCGCAACATGGGTCTGGGACGCTTGAATCACGAAACCTCACTCAACCATTTCTATTTCTGCAATGCTTCATCAGGCTATCCGGGCTTTGCTCCCACATTCTGGACTGGAGCATTGCTGTATCAGCGATTATCTGGCGATGTGCTTTTAGGCAATAGCTAAACAGATAACTCGCACATATAAAACTCCTATTTGATTTTTGAACAAGACTCAATACGGATGTATTCTTCTTCCCAATTCCCAATTCCCAATCCACGCAAGTAAATTCAGGAATCAAACCGGATTCCTATATTATTCATATTCAACAACTGAGAGGTCAGTTATGAGAATTGCAATTATCGGTGGTGGAGGCAGTGGTATGGCTACAGCTTACCTGCTTGATAAACAAGGGCATCATGTCACCGTGTTTGAACGGCAGGCGATGTTGGGGGGGCATATTCGGACACTTAACAAGAATGTGAAACCCAACCAATCTGATTGCAATGAAATGTTGGAAAGTGGAGTGCTAGAATTTCCTACCGTATTTCACAGCTTTGTTGCTCTTATGCAAGAGCTAGGAGTGGAACTAGAACCCATCCGTGTTGGTTCAGCTTTATTCCCCAAAGATGGCAGTCCCTTTTTCTCAAAGGTCACAATTGAGAACAACTATACAGGCATTAAAGGCTTCATTGAATATCTGCGGTTCGATACCATCCATACCCGTTCCCTTGGATTATGGCTAAAAACGCGATTTGCCCAGATGGAAGATTTTTACAATCAGCCACTGTCTCAATATGTAAACAACAAAAGTATAAGCAATACCTGGCTAAAGTTGCTGACGATGTATAGCTACTCAATGCCCTTTGAACTCATTGATAACTTTCCCGCAGAGATGGGAATTCCGATGTTACGCGACTACCTCGCAGTCAAATGGCTCAGGATTAAAGGCGGTGTATATTCCTATATTGAAAAAATTCTGGAGCGATTTCAAGGGGAAGTTTTGTTGAATGTGGAGATTGCTAATATTTCTAGAAGTCCAGATGGTGTGATAATCCAGCGATCTGCCTCTGGCGGCAGCGCTTCGCTATCGCAGGCTGATATCCAGGAGTTTGATAAAGTCGTATTTGCTACGCCACCCGACCAAGTGATAGCACTGTTAGCTGACCCAACCGAGGCTGAAATTAAACGCTTCTCAGATTGGAAAGCCAATTATGCAACCACTACAATTCATACTGATACTTCTATGTATGATAATCATCACATCCATCACGCCTCGGAATTTGATTTTTTCCAGACAGACACCCGATGGGGATATAACAGTTACTTGAATCAGCTTTGCGGCATCTCATCGCCACAGAATTATTTTTTATCGTTTCAACTAGAAGAATTGATTGCCAAAGATCGGATTATTCACACTCAAAAACATCACACTCCGTTGTATACCACTGAATCTTTTCGATATCGAGACGAAGTAGTTGCTACCAATGGAGAAAATCATACTTACTATGCGGGAGCTTATCTAGGAGATGGATTGCATGAAGGAGCGATCGCGTCTGCCTTTCGAGTTGCTCAACTCATCGGTTCACCCTTACCTGTCTCCATTTCTGGGTTCAAGGACAGAAACCTAGACACGGTAGAGATAGCGGCGGATACGGCGGGCATTGGGAAATATTTAACTCATCCCCGTTCCCATCGGTCTTGAGATTCTAGTTATAAACCAATACGCTTGGGTTAAGGGCCACTGGCAAAAATTTTGGGTTTTTGAGACGCGATAAATCGCCGTCTCTACAAGTTTTACCTAATGTGATATTTCGTTTCTATGGTTCTGTTGAATAATTTCATTCAAGGCAGCCATATCAATTAAAAATGCGTCATGTCCGTGGGTTGACTTTAACCACGACAGTTGAGCATTAGGAATTAAATTTGCTAATTCTTGTTGTTCTACTGGCGGATAGAGAATATCAGAATCAATGGCGACAACTAGAGTTGGTTGCTGGATGCTTCCGAGAACAGATTCATAATCTGATAAATTAGGAGCCGTGCGATCGCGTGCAATATCGTGGCCATCCATTGCATGGGTGAGGGTAATATAAGTATTGGCATCAAATCGTTCTGTCAGCTTTTGACCTTGATGCTGTAAGTAACTCGCTATAGCAAACTTCTCAGATGGATCATACTGCCGTCCAAAGCGGGTTGTAAAACTATCCCAAGAACGGTAAGTAGACATCGCCATCATTCTCGCCACTGCTAGCCCTTGGTTTGGAGGCGCATCCAGCGTGTAGTTTCCTCTTTGCCAATTTGGATCGGCATAAATTGCCTGTCTTTGGGCTTCACTTAATCCAATACACCAAGCGGAATGTCTGCCAGAAACAGCGATAGGTGCAATACTTTTTACCTTGTCGGGATATAATAACGCCCACTCCAGTGATTGCATTCCACCGAGCGAACCACCAATTACGAACTGCAGAGATTGAACACCCAGATATTCTAGTAGTACAGCTTGTAGGCGAACCATATCTCGGATTGTAATTTTAGGGAAGGATACACCATAAGGCTTTCCCGTTGTTGGGTTGATAGTAGTTGGCCCTGTTGTACCGTAACAACTTCCCAAAATGTTGCTGCACACAATAAAATCGCGATCGGGATTGAAGGCTTTCCCTGAACCAAACAAAGGTTCCCACCAATCATCAGCATCAGCCGAACCAGTTAAGGCATGACAAATTAGTACTCCATTATCGCCTTGAGCATTTAACTCTCCCCAGCTGCGATAAGCAATCTGAACTCCAATTAATACTTCGCCGCTTTCAAGTTGAAATGGCACTGTAAGCTGGTAAAACTGGGTTTGTGGTGAGATGAAATCTGAGTAGATCATATCTAGAAGTGGGGAGATGGGAGGCAGGGGGGCAGGGAGCAGAGGGCAGGGAGCAGGAGGAGAATAATTATTAATTATTGATTATTGCCCAATTCCCAATTTCCAATTCCCAATGCCCAATTCCCAATTAAGAATTAAATCTTAACTTGCCCAAATGCCTGCTGAAAATCCTCTTTAATATCGTCAATATGTTCAATTCCCACTGATACGCGCACTAAATCGGGCGTTACACCTGCTGAAAGCTGTTCTTCATCACTTAGCTGTTGATGAGTTGTGGAAGCGGGATGAATCACGAGGGTTTTAGCATCACCAACATTTGCTAAATGACTCGCCAATTTCACATGATTAATAAAAGCTTTACCTGCCTCCAATCCACCTTTGATGCCAAAGTTTAAAACTCCCCCAAAGCCATGCCGGAGATATTTTTTCGCTCGTTCATGATAAGGGTGATTAGGAAGTCCGGGATAATTAACCCATAATACTTGCTCTTGCTGCTCTAACCACCGAGCCAATTCTAAGGCATTGCTGACATGCCGATCTACACGTAAAGAAAGAGTCTCTAATCCTTGCAGTAAAAGAAAGGCGTTAAATGGACTCAAAGACGGGCCAAAATCCCGTAACCCCTCGACTCTAGCGCGGATAATAAAAGCAATGTTGCCAAAGGAACCGCTAGGCCCAAACACTTCTTGAAAATTCAGCCCATGATAGCCAGGTGCTGGCTCAGTAAATAGGGGAAACTTGCCGTTACCCCAGTCAAATTTACCCGAATCGACTATTACACCACCAATAGAAGTACCATGTCCACCAATCCATTTAGTTGCAGATTCCACTACAATGTCTGCACCATGTTCAATTGGTCGAGCTAGATATCCACCAGCACCAAAGGTATTATCCACAATTAAAGGAATGCCGTTTTCGTGGGCAATATGAGCTAAAGCTGCAAAGTCGGGAATGTTGAATTGAGGATTGCCAATAGTTTCAACGTATAACGCTTTGGTGCGATCGTCGATCGCCTGACGAAAACTTTCTGGATCGTCTCCCTCGACAAACTTGACTTTAATACCTAAACGTGGTAATGATACTTTAAACTGGTTATATGTTCCTCCATACAAAAAACTAGTGGAAACGATATTATCCCCAGCCTGAGCGATCGTACTGATTGCCAAGAATTGCGCCGCCTGGCCACTAGCGGTTGCTAATGCTGCTACACCCCCTTCTAGTGCAGCAATCCGCTTTTCAAATACATCCGTCGTCGGGTTCATGATTCGGGTATAAATGTTACCAAATTCCTGGAGAGCAAATAACCGCGCTCCGTGTTCGGTGTCGTCAAAAACGTAGGAAGTCGTTTGGTAAATTGGTACAGCACGGGCGTTAGTTCCGGGAGCCGGCTCTTGTCCAGCATGAACTTGCAGAGTTTCAAAACGATATTGTTCAGACATCAGCAGTTATTTTGGTTTCGAATTATATAAATAAGTAATGTGCTACTTGAGCGTTAGGCTAGATTAATCAACGGTAATTCTTAAGGCTTACCGTATTTTACAGTTATTTTTAGTAAATTAAATCATAGTGTAAGGGCGCACAGTTGTGCGCCCCTATCGTTGATTTTTGGCTGATTAAGTAAGTTAGGGAACCAACATTGAACGAGAATTAATCATCCCTGCCTCTTGAATCGTTGAAAAAGCAGTTTCCCCGATGATGCGATGAGCCGCAGCCGTTGGATGAATGCCGTCCCAGAACAAAAACTGATCTGGGTTACTACAGGTGCGATGCCTGCGGCTGGCATCGCCTACGCCAGATAGACATGGATTGATAACATTGGTAAAGTTAAAGGCTGCGGGATTTGCGATCGCATCTCGATACAGCGCGTTGGCATCTAATTGCACAATCTCAAGATCGGAATGCTGTTGACTTAGTACTTTTAGCGATCGCCTCAAGCCTTGATTATGTGCTTGTGTTAATCCACTGAGGTTCACAGAATTTGGACTGTTTGTAGTAGCAGGTAACTGTCCTAAATCTGGTAAATTTCCTACCAGAATCTTCTTAGCACCCACCTCAGTTAGAGAGTTGATTGCCGTCGTCACATTTTTAACAGGAATAGTTGCACTGTTTACTCCTTGCAAATAATCATTTGCGCCTGCCCACAGCACATATAAAGCATCTGAATTCGTCTGTTGATGTGTCTGCGTAAAAGATTGCACTTGATTTAGCAAGCTAGGTACATAGCTGTTGCCAACGCTGCCAGTAGTTGCTCCTCCATAAGCAAAATTATTAGTTTGCTTTGAGGAAAAATTGAGATATCCTGCAAGATACTCAATCCAAACCCGACCATTCGAGTAACGCCCTTGAAAGTAAGTTGGGTTCGGTGGGTACATTCCTCCTGTCGCCCGGAATACCATCCCTGTATCCGAAAGACTGTCTCCAAATACATAAAGTTCTGAGATGGGATGAGTTTTATCCATAAATTTTGCCGCTACAACCATAATAAAAATAAGGAGAGCAAGTCCTGTTCTTAAAAGCCACTTTTTTCTTTGCATTAAACTTTTCTGCAAACCCTAAAGACTACAGATGTTGATGATTATTTTGTGATTAAAGATTGAGCTTGCAATTCAATACTTCTCTAACTTAACAAGCTAGCTTGAGGGCTAGTGAGCAAAACCGGATACTTTCAGGTGTGGATTTTGCTAATTGTTTTAATGCCACGCTGTTGTGTTTTGTTCACAATGGAAGCATAGCCCTTCTCTACGAGAGGCTGCGTTCAGGAACCACCTGTTGTAGACATCGCAACAAAAAACCGATCAAAATACTTATGTTTGCATAAAGGCGATCGCCTGCTTGAAGAGTTGTAGAAAGAGCCTGCCATTCGGCACATGATACGTGACAATTTTTTGTAACAAACTTATGTAAAGCTGTAAAAAGAAAATGCCTTGTTAAAAAAACAGTATCTATGAACATACGTAAAGTCTCTACTACTCCCTTAAGCGACCAAAAGCCCGGTACTTCTGGGCTGCGGAAATCAGTTAAGGTTTTTCAGCAGCCCCATTACCTGGAAAATTTTATCCAATCCATCTTCGATTCTGTAGGGGACTTGCACTCTCAAACTTTAGTCTTGGGTGGTGATGGTCGTTATTACAATCGCCAAGCTATTCAAATTATTTTGAAAATGGCTGCGGCCAATGGTATTGGGCGGATTAAAGTTGGTCAATGGGGAATTTTGTCTACTCCTGCGACCTCCGCGATTATTCGCAAGTATCAGGCTATTGGTGGCATCATCTTGTCTGCTAGCCATAATCCGGGCGGTCCAAATGGTGACTTTGGCGTGAAATATAACATTAGCAATGGTGGCCCAGCACCGGAAAAGGTGACAGAGGCAATCTATGATCGCAGTAAAGTCATTGATAGCTACCAAATCCTGGAAGCACCAGATGTAGATTTAGAAACTTTAGGTGAATCACATTTGGGAGAGACGGTAGTTGAGGTGATTGACTCCGTACAGGATTATCAAGAGTTAATGGAGTCCCTGTTTGATTTTGAGCGGATTCAGCAACTGTTGACAAGAGGAAATTTTCGGTTCAGCATTGATGCCTTACATGCGGTAGCTGGCCCTTATGCCCATGCCATTTTTGAGCAACGTTTGGGCGCACCAGTGGGAACTGTGCAAAATGGTATACCCCTGGAAGACTTTGGGGGCGGACATCCTGACCCAAATCTTGTTTATGCTCATGATTTGGTAGATATTTTGTATGGAGAGAATGCGCCAGACTTTGGGGCAGCTTTTGATGGAGATGGCGATCGCAATATGATCTTAGGGCGTAAGTTCTTTGTCACCCCTAGCGATAGTCTTGCAGTGTTAGCCGCAAACGCCAAGCTAGTCCCTGGTTATAGTGAGGGTTTAGCTGGGGTAGCGCGATCGATGCCTACTAGCCAAGCAGTAGATCGAGTTGCTGCTCAGATTGGGATTAAATCTTACGAAACACCCACTGGCTGGAAGTTTTTCGGCAACCTCTTAGACGCGGGTAAAGCAACTCTGTGCGGTGAAGAAAGTTTTGGTACCGGTTCTAACCATATCCGCGAAAAAGATGGGCTATGGGCTGTGCTGTTCTGGCTGAATATCCTAGCAGTCCGGCAACAATCTGTTGAACAGATTGTACGGGAACACTGGCAGACTTATGGACGCAATTATTACTCCCGCCATGACTATGAAGAGATACAGACAGAGCAAGGCAACACTTTAATCGAAAGACTGCGTTCTTTATTGCCAAACCTTAAAGGCAAGCAATTCGGTAACTATCAAGTTGAATACAGTGATGACTTTAGTTATACCGATCCTGTTGATGGTAGCATTAGCGAGCAACAAGGTGTTCGCATTGGCTTTACCGATGGCTCCCGCATTGTAGTGCGACTTTCTGGTACGGGTACTCAAGGTGCAACCCTAAGAGTTTATCTAGAAAGCTACGAGCCAGATCCCGCCAAACATGACCTCGATCCACAGCAAGCACTTGCTTCTTTAATCACTATTGTCCAAGAGGTCGCCCAGATCCGCGAACTGACAGGACGGGAACAGCCAACTGTGATTACCTAATATAGCCCTCTTTTGTCACTTTAGGAGAATCCAATCGCTCAAACGGTTACGGGACTTTAATTTCTACTTTTTGTCTATAAATTTTAGTTTCTGTTAGAAAATAAAGCCTCAAACCTGGATTAAATCAAAGTCTCAGAATTTGGCTGAGATTATTGTTTTCCGAGAGTGACAAAAGAGGGATAGTTTTGAGCTTTGTAGTAAGGACTAAAGTTCTTACTACAAAATTGTTACCATTGCCATTACAGCGCTTCCGGCTATTATGCAATATAATTTTCTCCTTGCCCCTCTCCTATCATCGCTTTCAGCTTTTAGGATGTACCTCATAGCTGGCGGAAGTGCTGTAATTGGTGAAGCCCCGATATGATATTGCCAAGTCTGCGAGGAATATATCCCAATACAGCCGTTGCTGATTCCATGCATGAAAATGATTTTGCATAATACCAAAACACTTGTAGAGACAGCGATTTATCGCGTCTCAAAAACCCAAAATTTTTGCCAGTAGCCCTTAATTGAACCATATTGTAATATATCCTACTCTCTAGCTAAGGGATTATACCAATGATCACTTGGTGAGAGCAGTTTATCTGACTCAGGTGGGCCCCATGTATTTGGCTCATACTCGTAAACGGGTGTGACGTTATCAAGAATTGGCTGGACAATGCGCCATTCCTCTTCTACCGTATCTTCTCGTACAAACAAGGTAGGATCGCCCCGCATGGCATCACCCAATAGACGCTCATAGGGTTCCATCTCGTCGCCACCTCCGTAAAAGGCCAGGAGTTCAACCGCAGAGCCGCTCATATCTTCTCCAGGGATTTTAGTGCGAGCGCCCAATCCCACAATTACCTCTGGATCTAATAGAAAACGAACATAATTAGCGTTTTCTTTTCTTTCCTCCTGGAACACATTTAAAGGTGGACACTTGAGCTTGACCATCACCTCAGTAGTTTTAACAGGTAATTTCTTCCCAGCCCGGATGTAGATGGGAACTCCTGACCACCGCCACGTATTAATAAATAAGCGCACGGCAACAAATGTTTCTACTTGGGAGTCAGGAGAAACACCTTCTTCATTGCGGTAATCAGAAAATTGACCGCGAATAATATCATCAGGTTGCAGTGAAGGTATAGCTTTGAGAATACGTTCTTTTTCATCTCGAATCGAATCGCCAGCAGTACTGGCGGGAGCATCCATGCACACTGAAGCCAATATTTGCAGCATGTGGTTTTCCACCACATCCCGAATTGCGCCAGTCTCTTCATAGAAGCGTCCCCTTCCTTGGATGCCAAAGTCCTCTGCCATCACAATCTGGATGCTTTCAACATAGTTGCGATTCCAAATAGGTTCCAGAAAAGAGTTACCAAACCGAAAATAGAGTAAATTCAGCAGTGGTTCTTTGCCCAGGTAATGGTCGATGCGATAGATAGATGATTCGGGAAAAACTGATGCCAGAATTTGATTTAACTCACGTGCTGATTTCAAATCCCGTCCAAATGGTTTTTCAATTACCACCCGCGCATTTTTACCACAGCCTGATTCACCCAATCCTGAGACTACTTGTGCAAACAGGCTCGGTGGAATTGCCAAATAGTACAGAGGATGAGTGGCATCACCAAGGGTTTGACGTAATTTTTCGTAAGTTTCTGGTTTGTTGTAGTCACCAGCAACATACTGGAGTAGACCAGAAAGTTTCTCAAATGCGGCTTGATCTATACCACCATTTTGTTCTAGGCTATCACGTGCCCTTTCCCTAAGTTGGTCAGTCGTCCAAGGTCGTCCGGCAACCCCAATTACTGGGATATTAAGATTGCCCCGCCGTACCATTGCCTGAAGGCTGGGGAAGATTTTCTTGTAGGCCAAGTCACCTGTTGCCCCAAAAAATACCAGTGCGTCTGAATCAGGAGTTCCCATGACTAACCTCTCTAAGAATTAGCTTTTTAAAGTTGTGACTTCTGAATTCTTGCTTGTGGATTCTTTTGCAATTGGTATCAGAAAGCGCGACACTGATCAGGATTATACTCAGGGATTTCCGAAAAATAAATCATACCAATTTGGGATTTTAAATGAAAAATCCTTGCAAATTCTCAAAAATCTTAAAAATAACACTCCAGTAGATATAGGAATCCGGTTTGATTACTGAAATCATTTGCGTAGGTAGGCAATAGGATTTCAGAAGATTACGCTCCACCTAGCGAAACGATAGCTCTTTGAGGAAAAACTTTTTGGTTTACTATTTTTTAGTTAATGTGTCAGTTTAATTATTGTCCACTCAGTAAATACAACAAGCTTTGGGCTAAAATTACGTTTTAGTGTGTGTAATCATCCAAGTATCCTTATTTTAGATAACATTGCTATTGTCTAAAAATTAGAAATACGAGGATTAGCGATCGCACTGAAATTTGATTGTTCACCAATCGTAAGATTTTTAGAGGGTACTACCATGCAATATCTGCTAAAACGCGCATTCCTACCTGGCTTGATGGCTGCTACTTTAGCTGGTACTAGCTTAATCCCAGTTCAACCTGCTTCTGCTGATGACCGAGTTATTAATAATGCAGCCATTGGAGCCGGGGCAGGTGTATTAAGTGGAGTTGTAACAAATTGTGGTTCCGTATTAGACAATGCTTTTAAAGGTGCTGCTGCTGGTGCTGCTGTTAATGCTGCCAATGGTGCAAGAAGCAACAGAGCCAGAAGAAGAAACGGACGTTTACCTGTTCAAGATATTGCTGTAGGTGCTGGTGCTGGTGTATTGGCAGGTGCAATTTCTGGTGGTTGTAGAACTACCTGGAAAAATGGTGTCAATGGTGCTGCTGCTGGTGCTGCGGTTAATTTATTAGATAGAAGATCCAGAAGAAGATAAGAAGATCAACAACAACCAGAAGATTAATGAGAGTTCGTTTCCTCCATGTCTTGTTCTCCCTATGGGGGAAATTGGTCAGAGGACTGTTGTTGTACTTCACCCGCAATTCATATCACATCTCACCCGGAGGGGAGTGTGAGATGAATTGCGGTTTCAGCTAAATATTCAAGCGACCCTGGAGTAAACATTAGATACGTTTGCCCTACTACGGATAGAGAGATCGCTGCTACTGTTTTTGATTCTTTCTGATAGGCGCAGAAACTGACCCCGTTTTTAATTGGAGTAGGCGCTGAGTCAGGTCGGATTGAGTCAGCAAATGTAATATGGCTGGAGTACAACAAGGACAAAACAATGGTTCAAGGGGAAGCATGACTATTACTGTCTCAGATTTGTATATTGAGTTAGGCATTCATGGTGTATGTACTAACGACACCAGTATATGTGACGAACTAATTTAAGGGACTCTTATCAATCTTCTCGTTTTTCATGATGAGTTTAACGATTAGAAAAACTCACTCCCGGTGCTATTGTTATTACCACAACCGCTATCACAGGTGTTTTAGGTACCATTCAATTCAGAGTTAGTAGTTGCACCGACTGCCATTACTTGAGACCATTCACTGACGCGGTTGTTATCTAAGACGGCTCGCACTCGATAACCAAGCTGAATTTTATGCATTAGCAAGATCAAATCACGGTTGAGTAATCCTTGTGATTTTTCGTTTTCATTAGATGCAGCTTGTATACGAAAGCAGCGATCGCTTTGTCGTTTGAACTTGGGAGACTTGCCTTCCATCAGCACCGTTTGCAGTTCGTATGCTTCAGCTTCAGGATATGCTTCCCAGCAAAGTTGCCAGTAAGTCGACCAGCGAATTAGCTGGGCTGGTAATTCCTCGACTTCATCCGACAATGTAGACACAAGTCCGGTGACTGAAGGTTGTACCACTTGAGGCTGACTGGAGGTGATATCAGCAGTTACAGGGTTTATAAATCCTGGTTGCCCAACCTTCTGTGCAGCTATAGATGAACTATCATCAACAATTAGTATCAGCCCGAATATCAAAGTTAACAGCAGCATCAATCGTAGGCATTGTAATTGCACTAACGACAAGATTTTCAGATTCATAATTATGCAAAAGTTAATTGCTTAGGCACAAGCCAAGAAAAAAGATACCAGCCGTCATAAAAGAGATCCACGCTACACAACGAGCAGCTAAAAATACGGCTGGTATAGGAGTGAAAGCTGTCTCCCCTTACCACTCTACAGATGAAATCAGACTACCGTTGTCGGCATAAATTACTCTAGAACGGACATGGGTTTTGGGAGCCAATGTAGAATTGAAAACGGCGCTTCTTTGTCCAACTGCTGATTTTTCGCCGATAACTGAGCGGAATACAACAGAGTTTGGCCCTAGCCCGACTTTATCACCTATGCTGGTTTCCGGGCCATTAGCAACACCATTGACAACCTGCCTACCGCCATGAACTAGAGCGCGAGGCCCATAACCAACTCCATTACCAAGAGTCAAACTAGTGGTTTCTAATGCGTGAAAGACAACATCGTTTGCCATCCCAGCAATTGACCCAACATTAAAAGGTTCACCCTCATCAGCACGTAGCGAAATTCTATTAGCTATTTTGTTGTTGAGAGTTGCTAAAGAATCTTGGAAAGTAAGATTACCGATAATGCGGTTACGGAAGTTTGGATCACGAGTTTGACTTCCACCTATCTGCGGCAGACTTCCAGAATTAAAGAAGGTGAAGGGAGCATAATTAATTCCTGTGACGTTTGTCAAGTCTGCCCTAGCTAAATCTGTGTAACCTTTGGCAAATGCTTCATTGACTTCAATAATGCCTTCCATTAATGCAACGTCTGCTTGTGTCAGGTTGACTACTTTCCCCAAACTGCCACTACTAGCTTGTAGGTTAGTTGTGACGTTTTTACCGGGCAAAACAACTTTACCAGCAGGTAAGGTAACACCAGGGCCAATCCGTGCCAGAAAGTTGACTACTGTGTTTCTTTCTATAGTTGCACCATCTATTTCACAGTTGAAGGCGAGAAATGTCTCTGGAATAGTATTACTAAACTGAGTATTGGTAACTGGGTCAGTAAAAGGCCCGGTTAAGCCTTGAGTACCGATTTTAGCTGCACCTTTGATCGTGGCCATGTGTGCCAGAATGACACGCTCGCCAATCTCCACTCCCGTTCCTGAAGCTGTGATTTTCACTTGGTCTTGGGCATTAGAATCTGCTGCAATACTAATAGGAGCATCAGTAGCATCTAACTGGGCAAATGGAGCGACGTAGACTTTTTCGCCCAAGGTAATATATGTGGGATTGGTGATTGTTGCTGTTGGGTCAACAAAACTAGCTGACTCGGAAGGTGCGGTACTTGGGCATATAGGTAGGTTTCCCACAGTTGGATTACACGTTCCTCCAGCAGCTACTGCGGGTTGTATATATATCTGCGTGCTGATGGCAAACGCTAGGATAATTGCAATTAAAGCACTAAAAATTCGGCGAGGTTTGAACATGGAAAGAAAACTCCTCACGGTTTTTGGAATATTTGGCTATGGGATAATCTGCGCTCTTCACGTAAGAGATATAGTCAAGCAATTGCGTACAGTGGGCGAAACGCGATCGCCACCGCAGAAATTACTCAAAAATTACATTGCACTCGTCTGTATTTAGGCTCTTTTTCTGTTTGAGTATGAGAAATGCGGGTTAACCACCCCAATAACCTGCCAATCTGAAGACTACTTGCAAGATAGATGATAATAAGGAGTTCAAAAGTGGAACTGTAATTATCGTTGTTGCCCCAGCAGCCGCCTCATTGTAGACACTTTCCCAAGCTTCTGGCCCGCTAGTAGATTGTCCATGAACTTGTGTACTAACAGCTAACGTTAAGCCAAACGCAGCTAAACCAACTAGTATTGTGCGACGTTTCAACATTCTTTCTTGATACCTTATAGTTCACCAAGTTTATTGGGTAAGGTAAAGCGAAAAGGTACACGACATACTTAAACTTTTCGCTTTACTTTACCTAATAGCTTTCAAATTTAATTGAATCAAGTACAAATTGCTACATCCAGCAATTAACAATTAATTGTAGTCTTATTTGCTGTTTAAAACTAGAGTTTTAGAT
>NZ_JACKZS010000307.1 GCF_014222285.1 Nostoc sp. UCD121 | reverse complement strand
CCGTATGGCTTTTAATGTTATTAAAAAACTTGTAAAACCTTGTTCTGCCTGGAATTAAAGATAAAAAATAAATTATTTTATTTTGGAAAGTCGCACATTTACTATTTATTTTTAGGGAAGATAAATTACTATGTAATAAGACTATACCCTTAGTCCATCTTTTCTAAGTGTCATGTCACCAGATATACATAAGGAAAGAATGCCTCCCCGGACTCAACTTGCTTCTAACAAGTTGTTTAACAGTCCCAGAAGACACCCCTTTGTTTTGTTTGAAAACATATTCAAATTTCTTTATAACCTAATGTTATCAGTTCCTAGTACTTCTTACAACTTCCTACAACAGGTTTAACGAGAAATTTGATTAAAACTTTGGTGAATCTTCGGGGGAGGTAAAGCCCACACAATTTACCTCACAAGGATTTCACAATGGTAGCCCAATTAATAGGACAAGAGACCGTTGGCCGCTCCGTTATGTCAGGGGATCTCGCCTCCAAACCAATGGAGGTAACAAAGCATTTACCCTGCCCCCACTGTGGTAAACCAGACTGGTGTTACTCAATAGGAGAATTGACAGTCTGCAACCGCGATGCCCAACCAGCGCGTGGCTGGGAGCAAACATCAAAGACTGACCGCAACGGCAAGCCATACTACGCACCAGAAAAGCACCAAAAACCGCCACGTCCCCAAGGCAAGAAAGAATATATTTACTACGACCGAGACGGGCAACCATTGGTTAAGGTAACTCGCATTGATGACGGCAACGGGAAAAAGCGAATCTTTCAGTCACATTGGGATAGTCACAACTGGGTTAAAGGATTAACTGATGAAGCAAAAGCTTCTATTCCCATTTATCGTTATAGCGAAATCAAAGCAGCGATCGCAGATGGTAGAACCATCTTCATCGTTGAGGGTGAAGGCATAGCCGATATTCTTTGGGAGATGGGCATACCTGCCACGACCACAATCGGCGGCGCTCTGAAGTATCGCGCCTACGGCAATTACCAAGCGGATTTAGAAGATGCTAATCTAGTTCTTTGTCCCGACCGTGACGAACCTGGGTTAAAGCACATGGAAGATATTTTCAAAGATTTCCCAGATGCCAAATGGTTGTATGCCCCTCCCAATGACTTTTACTGGACACACCTAGCCAAAAACGGCGGACTGGATATTAAAGACTGGGTAGAAGATGGGGCAACCGCAGAAGACATCCTGCAAGCAATTGAGGATAGACGCATCGTTGTTGATGCGCTCAATAAGTCTCTAGAAGCAGATGCCGAACGTTCTCGGACAACAGAAAGCAAGTTGGAGCAAAAATTTAATCAAATTCGTGCCGTCTGGGGTGAACGTCTGCGCTGGAACACCCTTAAAAAACAAGTAGAACTTGACGGACAACCACTACCACTTGACCGCATCGACTTGAAGATAGCTAGACAAATTCATATCGATATTAGCAAAGAACAAGGTAAGGGCATTGTTCTCGACCTAGCTCAAGAAAATCCCTACAGTCCAGTGGTTGAGTATCTCGAACGGGTGAGCCATAAACATACTGATGTCGATATCAGCATACTTGATACAATAGCTTCACGTTACTTTGGCACTAATGACCCGTTACACGCTGCGCTGATGAAACGGACTTTGATTGCAGCTGTGGCACGGGCATACGAGCCGGGGTGCAAGCACGATGAAATTACCATCCTTCAAGGTAAGCAGAAATCTCTCAAGTCAACATTTTGGAGAGTTTTAGCAGGTAAACAGTTTTTCACTGATGACATCTCTGGCACAGAAAAAGATGAAATCATGAAGATTGGCCAGTACTGGCTGTTGGAGTATGCCGAGTTTGAGAACTCCTATAAAAAGAAAGATGTCTCACAGCTTAAAGCTTTTCTCTCACGTCTGACTGATTCGATTCGCCGCCCTTATGGTACAGATATTGAGGATTTACCCAGACCATCTATTTTTGTTGGCACTACCAATCAGGACGAATTCTTGTATGACCCCACTGGTGAGCGTCGTTTCTGGGTAGTTTCGGTTTTAGTCAACCGGATCAACATTCAGTTACTTCAAAAAGAACGGGATCTGATTTGGGCTGCTGCCGTCACCGCTTACAAGAGTGGAGAACAGTGGCACTTGACCGACACCGAAGATGAATGGTTAGAGGCTGCTAACAAACATTATCAAAGCACAGATCCTTGGGAAGCGGAAATCATGGCTTGGGCTAACATTCGCAATGAAGTATCGGCATCAGAAATACTTAGCGAAGTTCTCAAAATTGAGTTAGCCAAACAAGGCATGGCAGAGAAAAACCGTGTCACTCAAATCCTCCGGGCTAATGGATGGAACAGAGGCTCACGCAAACGGATAGCTGGCAAACTCCTTTACCCCTGGACTAAGCCACAACTAGAGACTAGAACAGAGAGTGGAACACCACTAGAACAGCAACTAGAACAGTCTGAAACTATTGCTCCCCAAGAGTTAGAGATTGAGTGTTCTAGTTGTTCTAGTGATTCTCCAAAATTTTTAGAAAATTTTGACAGTAGTGGGGGAGAAAATTTCACCCCACCTCCAGAAAAAGATAAAAGTTTGAAAAGTGACTGGAACACAACCGAGCCAGAAAATACTGAAACAGTTATACAGCAAGCATCTGATAGCTGTTCTAGTCTCTGTTCTACCACCTCGGTAGATCGGGTGATTGCCAATGCGGAACTGATTCGGGAGTCTATTGTAGATGAGTCCTGGCAAATGATTGATGAACTCATAGAAGAATGGACGGATGAATTTAAATCTGCTGTTTGGGGATTATTGACCCCTGTTGAACGCAAGGCTGTTAAACAACTTAAACCTAAAGCGTGAACCTAATTCCGTTTCCCAAGAAGTGCAATGCCTGCGCTTCTTTTTTCCGAAGCACTTTGTTGGCGGGTTGCTTTAGGGATCAAGTCTTTGTGCGTTCGTTTTACTTGGATGCCGTGATCATCTTATTTCCCGACATCCACGCCCCAACAGGCGACAGCATCGACAATGCCGCCTGTCATGTAGGGGTTCTGCCGGGATATCGTTGGCGAAATATTTCTTAACGCTGAAAATCCTTGTGCTGTTGTGGAAACCTGCCAAAGAAAGCTACCAAAAATAACCCTTCCAATGAATTTGCCAACGGTATCACATACCTGTAAAATGGGACATCAAAGGGCTATTATTAAAAACTGTTACAAAAATTGATGTGATGCAAAAAAGTTAGAGCAAAGCCTGATAATACTTACTAAATATCAACTTAAAACCTAAATTTATATCCAACTACCTTAGTTCAAATATTAAGCTATTAGGCAGATAATGTATATGCCTAATAAAGGTTATTGAGTTTTTCATCGTTGGACTAATATAGTTTACTTGGTTATTTTATGAAAAGTAATCATTAATTATAATTTTGCTATTTTTCAACTTTCATATTCATCTAATTAATATTTGGCATTTTGTAAACCAAAGAGTAGAGATTTTGATTTAAAAGACTCGATATTTTGCAGCACATTAGTATTTGATGTCAAGTTGACTGTAAATCAATAAACTTGCAGAAAAAAATGCACAAATCAAAATCACTAAAAACTCACTCGTCTATATATTCCAATTCTTCAGGGCTAAATTCATATCCTCAATTAGCGCATAGACCTTATGGTAGCGAAATCCAAAAAGCATCAGTTACAGCTAAAACACCGACTGATATAGAGAATGAAGGCTTTGCAGAACAACAGATGCAGGCAACTGAACTAAAGCTACAGGCAAAGTTTGGCTCAATTACGCCTGAAGGACAAGAGCGCCTAAATGTCTTGCAAGCCAAGATGGACGGATTATTGAATTCTGGACTTGAACACGCAACCAGATTTAGTCATAATATTGCCAATATTCCACTGAGAAGACCAGATATACCAACACCAATACAAGCAAAACTGACAATTGGAGAGCCAGGAGATAAGTATGAGCAAGAAGCAGACGAAACCGCACGCCAAGTAGTCCAACGGATTCATCAGCAATCAAATCAACCAGTTCAACGAGAGGCTGTAACTGAAGAAGAGGAATTGCAAACCAAGACAATAGACAATATTCAGCGTCAGAAGTCGTCCGAAGAAGAATTACAGATGCAGTCGATGGTACAGCGTGTGGCTGACGGTGGCATGGCTGCATCAACTGATGTGGAAGCTGGGATACAACAGGCGAGAGGTGGTGGACAGCTATTGGCAGACAATATCAGAGAACCAATGGAACAGGCATTTGGGGCTGATTTTAGTGGCGTGCGCGTGCATACGGATTCTCAGGCAGACCAGTTGAATCAATCGATACAGGCAAAGGCTTTTACAACGGGGCAGGATGTGTTCTTTCGGCAGGGAGAATATAATCCAGGGAGTCAAGGGGGGCAGGAGTTGTTAGCGCATGAGTTAACTCATGTTGTGCAGCAGAGTGGGGGTGCTGTGAAGCGATTTCCTCAACAAAGGCAGACTGTCAATTCTCTTGATGGTTCGGAAAAAAGGGAAGGTCACAATTTAGAAGTGCAGTTGGAAGCGCAGAAAAGCAATCAGGAAAGGTTGATGCTTCAGGCAAAATGGGCCGGTGAAGTTCCACTAAACAGCAAAGATTCAGAGGTAAAGGCAAAACTCATTGATTTGGGTTATTCAGCGGCAGCAAACATTCAGACATGGAAAATCACAAGTTTGCGCCAGGATAAAAATGAATACGTTAGCTATGAAAAAATTGCCGAAGCGTTAGGCCTCACTACGGCACAACCACCCACGCAACAGAATCTACCACCCACGCAACAGAATCTACCACCCACGCAACAGAATCTACCACCTACGCAACAGAATCTACCACCTACGCAACAGAATCTACCACCTACGCAACAGGAGGATGTAGCTCATAGCTCAAAAGAAGCCAATATTACTAAAGATAAGGAATATTTTTCAGCCCGAACTAAGCTCATACCAAAAACCTTGACTATTAAGAATTTGTTTCGGGGCGATCAAAGAAAGAGAGAAGTTCTGGCTAGTGAAGGTTTCCAACCTGGTAAAAGAGTGGAAGGCTATGAGCAAAAGCTGCAAGCATTCCTGGGTAGAAGTTCCAGAGATGAATCCGAAGCTGCTTCACGACGCATGATATCCCGTGAGAGTGGGTTAGACATAAATGAGCAAGGAGGGAGGGCTAAACCACCTACAGACTTAGTGTGGTCACAAGAGAAAATAGAAATATCGGGGGGTAAGAAGTTAACATTACTAAACTACGTCTGTACAGGACCGGAGACCGGGGCGGGCACTACATCGTACCTAATTGCGGTAGATGCTGAATTTGAATGCGTAGCCGCATCACCTACTATAGGGCTGTATCAATCTAGTTCTGGGATGAAGATTATAGCTGTGGCGCAGTCTGGAGGGACCAACGGGGGATATGCGATGTTTACCGAGTATGATTTTCTGACGCCAATATCACCGAATATGATTTACTACGCATCGAATGACGGTGGGGTGACTCAAGCGGATAACGGAACTTCTTGGTTCAGAGTGAGTGATCAAAAACAGCGTTAGAAAAGTCGTCCGAGTAATGGCCACCAAGAGCAAGTGCGATCGCCTTCAGCACCAGCGCCGCAACCATTAATTAATTTATCCAATATAACTACTTCCCCTAACGGGGACTATTAGCATCAATTTCTAGCTTTTCATCAACTTCTATCTCTACATGACTCCTAACCACTGGTGACAGCATCGACAAACTCGCCGCCGCCCCCAACACCTGCTCGTCAGTCACTTCCAAATATTTCTGCAACTGCTCCAAATTTCGATGCCCTGATATCTCCTGAATTACCCGCAATGGAATGTGGGCATTACTCATCTGCGTTAGTGCTGTGCGCCTAAAGCTGTGGGTAGACACGCCAATTATCCCAGCCTCCTTACAAGCTGTTCTCAATATCCTTGCGGCTGAGTCTTCGCTGATATGCCCATCACTGCGACCGGGAAACAGATAATCATCCCCTGCCAGTGGGTAGTATTCAACCAGTAATCGCCGTAAATCTTCAATCACCGGGATAGACCTAGAACACCGATTCACTAATAAAACACAAGACTGATAACCCCTGTTTTAGCGTCTTTTACAACTAAACATTCCTTGTTGCAACCCAACAAAACCTCATTTTTTCGTCATGATTCCGATTACTGAATTGGTGTTCTAG
>NZ_JACKZS010000306.1 GCF_014222285.1 Nostoc sp. UCD121 | reverse complement strand
AGTCAATATAAAATAAATATTTATTGTACATTTATAGAACTGTAGAGAAGATGCAGTGATTTAAATATAGATTTCTTGATGAATAAACTTTAACTCAAACAAAACATTTTTGTAAATTTTACACAAGTTGTGTACAGATAGAGACCTACTGATTAAGAGTTGAGATTATTATGGCATTACCTAAAAAAGTACTAATTATCGTTGAAAATCTGCCAGTTCCCTTTGATCGGCGGGTATGGATGGAAGCAACTACTTTGCAAAAAGCTGGGTATGAAGTTAGCGTAATTTCACCAACAGGTAATGGGTTTGATAAATCTTACGAGATTATTGAGAAAATTCACATTTATCGTCATCCTCTACCACCAGAAGAAAGTTCAGTCTTTGGTTATCTTCGAGAGTATAGTTGGGCGATTAATTGGCAATTCCGTCTAGCTCAACTGATATGGCGAGAGCGTGGTTTTGATGTTATCCATATTTGTAATCCGCCGGATTTACTTTTTTTAGTAGCAGGATGGTTTAAATTATTTCATCGCATCTGGGTTATCTTTGACCATCATGACCTCAGTCCGGAGATGTATGAAGCTAAGTATCAACGGCGGGATATTTTTTATCATGGATTATGCTGGGCTGAACGCTTGACCTATGCCACAGCAGATATAGTAATTTCGACGAACGAGTCGCACCGAGAGGTAGCTCTTACCCGTGGGCATAAGAAACCGGAGAAGGTCTTTGTAGTTCGTAGCGCGCCCGACCTTTCCCGTTTTCACAGGATGCCCCCAAATGCCAATTATCGTAGAGGTAAGAAGCACTTGATAGGATATATGGGTGTCATGGGTGAACCAGAAGGAATTGATTATCTTCTGAGAGTAGTATATTATATTACCCAGAAAAAAAATCGCCAAGATATTCACTTTATGTTGATTGGTAGTGGACCAGCAGCCGAAAAACTTAAAGTTTTATCCAAAGAGTTAGGAGTGAGTGAGTTTGTAGAATTTACAGGGTTTAAGCAAGGGGAGGAACTTTTAGAAAGGCTTTCCAGTTGTGACGTTTGTGTAGAACCCTCCCCAACATCTGCTTATAACGAAAACTGCACCATGAATAAAATCCTCGAATACATGGCGATGGGAAAAGCAATTGTCCAGTTTGATTTGCGAGAGGGAAGACGTTCTGCCCAGGAAGCATCTCTTTATGCGAAGCCTAATGATGAGGTTGAATTTGCAGAGAAAATTCTAGAGCTTCTAGATTCTCCTGAACTTAGAGAAAAGATAGGAGCCGAGGGACGACTGAGAATGGAGAAGATTCTTGAATGGCAATATCAAGCTCCGAAATTGTTAGAGGCTTATGATAAGATTTGGCAAAGCTAGTTGGCATTATTGTGCGAAAATGGGAACTAAATTTATAACTTAGATAGTCTATACTATTGTCATATTGTCAAATCGCATCATTTTTGTCAATCGCAGTGGTTTGTGCATTCTCTAAGTCTTTTTTAGTTTCTTACTTAATATCTGTATTTGGGAAGATTTATGTCAGAAAAATTTACGGAATCTAGAGAATCTATTGATTTAGACCTCAGTCGTTACTTATTCATATTGAAACAATGGTGGCTACCTGCTACTGCGATATTTACAGCTACAGTTATTCTTAGTGCTATAGCTACACAATTTATAAAGCCATCCTATGAAGCCGAAGGAAAACTATTATTTAGAATTCCTTCTTTTAAAGTAGTAGGATCTAATCTTTTGCCTAGTAATACAGAAGGAGGAGATGCAGGGGATTTAAAATCGCTGATAGCAACTCAAAATCCTATAAACACTCAAATAGAAGTTATTTCTTCCCCTGCCTTATTGCAGAGGACAATAGATAAGTTACAACTGAAAGACAAAGAAGGTAAACCTCTAGAAGTAGAAAAGCTGCGGAAATCTTTGACCCTGAAAATTGTTAGTGCAACAGATGTATTGCGAATTAGCTATACCAGCCCTGACCCCGAGCAATCAGCAGCAGTGGTCAACACAATAATGAGTCTTTATTTAGATAATGATATTCTGACAAATCGCTCTGAGGCGGCAGCAACTCGTCAATTTATTGCCAAGCAGCTTCCTAAGACTCAAGAAGTTGTTAATAATACAGAAGTAGCACTACGTATATTTAAACAGAAATATCAGATAGCAGATCTGTCAGAGGAGACAAAGTCAACTGTTGCAACTATTGGAAATCTAGACAATGAGATGAATACTGTTAAGGCTCAGTTGGATGAGGTAAATGCCCAAACCAATGAACTGCGCCAGAAAGTAGAGCTAAATTCTCAGGAAGCGATCGCTGTGAGTGCCCTCAGCCAGTCACCTGCAGTGCAGGGAGTTCTTGCACAACTTCAAGAGACTGACAGACAGCTAGCAATTGAGCGTAGCCGTTTTCTAGATGACAACCCTGTAGTTATTAACTTAGAAGCAAAGAAAGCTAGCTTAAAATCTCTCTTACAGCAGCAAATTGGTCAGACTGTTGGCAATAAAACAGAAGTTTCACAGAACGTATTACAAATTGGAGAACTAAGACAAAACCTAATCCAAAATTTTCTGCAGTCAGAAATACAGCGCATTGGTTTAGCAAAAAGACTCTCCTCTTTATATAATTCCCGTTCTATATACGAAAAGCGCGTTAAACTCATACCCCAACTAGCACAAAATCAGAGGGAGTTAGAGCGAAAAGTTGAAGTCGCAGAATCAACATATCAAACCCTATTGAAAAAGGTTCAAGAATTACAATTAGTTGAGAATACGAATACAGCAAGCTCGAGGATTATTGCTCAGGCTATAGTGCCCAATAAGCCAGTAGAAGGCAAGAAAATTATTGTTTTAGTGCTAGGAGTAATGTTCGGTTTATTCTTGGCTACTACAACAGTTCTTGTTCTAGGTATGAGAGATAGATCACTGAAAACACTTCAGGAAATCAGAGATATATTTAGATATACTTTGTTAGGAATTGTGCCTTTGTCTGTTAAAAAAATTCGCCCACGTTATTCAAATGCAGAATCAATAACTCAAACAATTGCTGTTAGAGATACGCCTTACTCTTTAACTAGCGAAATGTACAGAATGATTCAAGCTAATCTGAAATTCCTGAGTTCAGATCAAGTGCTGAAAACTATCGTGGTAACTAGCGCAGTTCCTAAAGAAGGCAAGTCTACAGTTTCAGCTAATTTGGCAACAGCGATCGCTCAATTAGGACGTCAAGTTTTACTAATAGATGCAGATATGCGAGTTCCTTCTCAGCATCATCTGTGGGAAGTAAGCAATGCAGATGGCTTGAGCGAAGTTCTTACAGGTCAGACTGAATTTGATGTTGCTTTATCTAAAGTAATGGATAATCTTGATGTCTTAACTGCTGGTTCTAGACCTCTCAATCCACTTGCTTTGCTTGACTCAAAGCGGATGGCATCGCTGATTGAAAGTTTCTCATCTCTGTATAAATATGATTTTGTAATTATTGATGCTCCTCCCTTGCTTTTGGCAGCCGATGCTTTGACTATAAGCCAAATGACTGATGGGATTTTGTTAGTAGCTCGGCCTGGAGTAATTGATTCTAACAGTGCATCTGCTGCTCAAGAAATGCTAGAGAGATCCAGTCACAACGTATTAGGTTTAGTTGTGAATGGCATCATTGATAAAAATGAATCTAGTAGTTATTTCAATCATGTTAAACAATACTTTACTCATGAAGATTTGGCAAAAGAGACAAAGCTAAAAAAACGTATTCCAGACAAAACCTCCGTATAAATTAAGTTAGGTAAATTAGGATTTTGTCTTACCAGTTAATTTAATACCATAACTGGTAAATAATCGTACAGGATTAATTACACAATAAGTTGAATAACTTGGCTGAAATTCTTGCCTAGGAAAACATCAATAATTGAATTCTGTTGGCATACTTGTATCATATCTGTCTAATTATTTAGCCAGAAAAGAATAAGCCTACTTTCACAGGTAGGCTTATTCTTTTGTATAGCTCTAGACTTCAGCCTGACAGAACTATGTATTGTGATTGTAGGGTGTAGATTTCAGGAAATAATATTACAGGTTACTGATATTCATGTGCCCCAATATCATATCCAGCACCTACGGGACGAGGTTTACCAAAATAATCATTTTTCAAATTATTCCACTTAAAACCATTATTTATGGCCCGACTAGTCCCCTTTATTCTAAAGTCACCGCCTGAGGGATTTACAAACTGTGGATCTGCCATAATATCGTTAGGCCCCACAGAAACTGAACGAGAACCATTGTTATTGTAGAGGTTGTAGTTAAAAGTAGTGTTGGTACTTTTATTATTCGAGCTTATTGGTTTGTTAGGCGCAGAATAAAGGGCGTTATTGATAACTTTGATATTACCAGAATAATTACTCATGATTTGCCCGTAATTAATTCCCGCAGTCTGGTTATTTAGATAAGCTGTGTTGTGGACAATATCTACATAGTCGCTTTCATAGGTATGAATGCCCGAACCACCATTTTTATATGAGATATTGTTGGCAATCAAAGTACGTCCTTGATACCCATTAGATCGTGAACTATCAACAATAATACCATTACCGTCTTGAAACTTTCCGTTGGCATACCAGGGAACAAGCATTTGATTGTTGTAGACTTTGTTTCTGGTAACATACATCTTATAGTTCTGGTTCTTGTCATAATTCCAATTCTTGAGCAGTGAAATGCCACTAGCCGCGTACGGCGAGTACCAGGCATTATTATATACTTCGTTGTTGTCGACCGTTACATAGTCCGATTCAATAACTGAAATACCCGCACCGCCACAATCATGTACCTTGTTATTGAGAATACGTATGTGGTGGGAACGACCACTTTTTCTTCCATCCATATTTATGCAGGTTCCACTCGTCAGTGGGTTGGATTTATTATACTTCTGACTCAGCGCATAACTAAGGGTTATATTGGCATTGTTCCCTGCAACCTCCAGACCGTTTATCTCAATATATGAGGCTCCATTTTCAATGGAAATTCCAGTCCATCCATTGTGCTGGATTTTTGGTTTATCTCCAGGATATGCCTTATAGGTAATCCATGAATTTGCCGTTCCAGAGCGTTTGATTACTAGTGCTGAACCATTAGGGGAGGGATTCTTGTATACCCCATTCAGGATCAGTACTGTATCGCCAGGTCTAGTTAGGTCTGCTGCTCTTTGAATTGTCCTAAAGGCAGATGACGGAGAGAGTCCGTTATTTTTGTCGTTTCCGCTACCACTAACATAGTATTTTGTAGCAGTTGAAACCTGGCTGATCAGCTTGCGACTTGGAAGTGAAATGTTTTGATCGGTGGATAACTGACGAACGTCTTTAACTAAAGACTCTGTTATTCTTTGTCCTTGAACCAGACCTGTTAACGCCCAGGGAAGTACAAGAGATGCACTTAAACTGAGAAAGCCTAAACCATGAATCATCATAGGGAAAAATAGGGTATATTGCAAAAACTGAATTGTCAACGGTCAATAACTCTAGCCTTGGTCAGTAAATCAGTATTGGATACGGTCGTGTAACTGCCATTTGTAAGTTTATAAACGGTTTATCAGGTTTATACCTGAGCATTTCCACGCAAATATCGCTGAAATGTGTTTCTAGGCAGTGTTTTAAAAAATGGCGACCATCTGGTAAAAGTACTGAAAAAATTCTCAGTATGCAGAGTCATCCCATTAATGGACACTAACCAATCGTACAAATGACATCATTTCCAATTGGACATCATTCTACTGTGTATACGTGGTATCTGTAGTTGAGATAGTATATCTGTCATTAAACAGTTATTTTACTTAAATAATTCTTATGATAATGATAATCATAAGGAAGCATAAATTCTACCAGATAAGAATTATAGAATTTTATCTTCTAAAGTATTCTCATTATCATAAAAAATCAGAGTAACTAAAACAAAATTTTAAAAGGTATATCAATAGCAAATTCAGAAATTTCAGTGATAGCTTTCGGTTTACGGAATTTACAGGTCAGTAATAAGACTTAGGTTTTTATAAAGTTTAGTATAAAATATAAATAATTTAAGAAATGATCGCAAAAGACAAGACAGTTCTGTACTCTAGTATTGTCTTATCCTGTGGTCAAATAAGAGTATCTGGTAAATGTTGGGGAGAGGTGTATTTCATTTACTGGGAAGTCAATACTGCTCGGTTAAGGAGAAATAGAGGTAAAACAAAGAAAATAGTGTTCGCGAATGTTGTACGCGAATAAAAAG
>NZ_JACKZS010000305.1 GCF_014222285.1 Nostoc sp. UCD121 | reverse complement strand
CTATAAATTAGTTTTTTAAAACTATACAAGCTATTGGCGATCGCAAAAGTGAGTAAAGTTAATTTTAAAAATATACGAACAACTACTATGGGCTATTACGGCGTATATTCAATACCATTGAAGTAGTGAGTTTGTTATTACACACATGTGGTATTACCAAAATATAGCTAGTAAATTATTATACAAATTATGTCTTACTGAGCTTTATGACGCATTGCAGCCAGTATAGATGAGAAATTCTATCATCATGGTGAGAAAAGGCTGATTTCAAGCAACTGATTCGCTTTATTCTCAACAACCAGTTTGAAAAGTTTTAGGCGAATAGAATTTGCTACTACACAAACGAACGCAAGTGCGTCTCTAAGAGTTGTCCACCTGCGTGGACTAAGAGAAAATCAATGTTTTTAACCCACGGAGGTGGGTTTTGCCTGTGTAGCCGCGGCTTCCAGTCACCCGGTGAATAAATTAGACTTTTCAAACAACCTCTTAGACCGCGCAAAAATAACTTACCTAATTTATTTGTGAGCAACCTTAATTCTCAAAATTTGCAGTTTTTAAATTGGATAACTTTTTCGTGCATATCTTCAAAAAGTGCGAATTTCAGCTTTAACCATACTACGAGCCAGAATATATGTTTATTCAAACACTCATCACAGAGCCGATTCATTTTTTCAGAATCGTTGCAATTGTCATATTCTCCATTACTTTGCATGAACTTGCTCACGGCTGGGCTGCGATGAGTCAGGGAGATAACACTCCCCAACAAACTGGTCATCTGACGCTCAATCCTGTAGTTCACATGGGTAAAGAATCAATCATCTTTCTCTGCCTCATGGGTATAGCTTGGGGACAAATGCCCGTCAACCCCTCTAAGTTTCGCTCTGGTAAGCTAGGCAATATTTTGGTATCCGCAGCAGGCCCATTGTCGAATCTGGCATTAGGTTTTGTATTTACTTTGTTGCTCAAACTTTTTAATCTTTCAGGACTGTTGAGCGTTGAATTTCTTTACCTAGCGGCTCGGATCAATTTGACCTTATTTCTGTTTAACCTGCTGCCAATTCCACCACTGGATGGCTTTCATGTTTTCAGTGAGATTTTTCCTCAGCTAAAGTCACTGCAATATACTCAATACGGACTCTTTGCTATGATGCTTTTGTTCATAATCCCAGGTTTTGGGAGAGGAATTGGTGGCATTGCTGATTTATTTATCCGGTCAGCATTGAGCATGTAGACAGCAATTTTTTAGGCATCCTGAATCATCCATGAAAGACAAGAACCTCGGCTTCTTTGAGAAGTCGGGGTTCTACTGCTTGCATATACCAATCTTATTTGATTTATATGTGCAATCTAATTGTCTATACCAACAGAAATAAGTTTGCTGTAATATTCAGTCTTGACATAGATGCTGAGAATAGTATTACCAAGTGCAAAAAAAGTTCCTTCTTGCTCATTTTTAGAAAATTGCAAATTTGGATATTTAGCAGCAGCTTCTTCAGCAGTCATGGGTTTTGCTTTTATTTGATCTGGTAATAGCCCAGTACAACCAATGTAAAATACCAAAGGAGAAATCTTATCTTGGTAGATATTTTCTACATATTTATCTAGCTTGGTATGCGCTGCGCTCAAAGTTGCAACCATTTCTTGTTTGCTGATTTGCTTACCAGTTTGTCTATCCTGAAATAACTGCGCCAAAATATCAGCACCAACTTTCTTCAGAATATCTACAACTACGCCATTTTGCTCAAGCCCAAGAAAATCATCGAAAATTGGTTTCATAAACTCGTCAACTTTCGTAATCTTGGTACGTGATGACAGCAACCTGTGCCTAACAGCGAGATTTTCATTAAATACCATCTCAAAATTCGGCTTCATGATAATTTCTCCAGTTTCTTTATCATAAAGACGATACATTCTATTCAGAAACTTATTAGCCGAAGGGAACTTACTCAAGTTCAGAATATCTTGACTGCCGATATCGATTTTATAGCTCAATCGAGAATCAAGAGTACCATTAACTAAAGCTTCGTGGATATTGTTGTATTCATTAGTTGTAGGGAAATTGATGTAAGTATTCTTGGACAGATAGTACTTTTTAAACTCATCTAACTGTGGCGCTATAAATATCTCTGACTCTTTTTTCAAGTAAGCAGAAATAATACTAGTAAGTACTTTAATTTCTGCAAGTTGATTGAATAGTCCATCAATACTACTGTAACGACGAGCAGAAGCAAAAAGGGGCAAGTTATCTAGCTGGATGGTATATTCAGCATGAAAGTCAAAATTTTCTGCATCTAACACACCCTTTTCTTTGAGCCAATCAAAAGCTTTTTTACTACTAATTTTGACTTGTAAAGACTTTATATTGATTTTACCGTCGCTTACAATCGTGTAGTTATTAAAGCTATTGAGGTCATTTACTAGCAAACCTGCTACCTCAAGAGTAGGGGTTTTATCTTCAGATTTGGTAAGTTTGACTTTACGCTTGATAAGCATATTGATAGTAGCGGTATTGCGGTTAAATTGAAACTCGCCCATACCAGTATACTCAGCATTATCTATATATTCTGTTTGCAACCAAGGTTGTAAGAGTTCCCCTTTTCCGTCTCTTACACCTCTAACCCGCTTGATACCTGTTCTTTGATAATTTTCTTGCAGGTGCTTGATATTAATGATGATATTGTTGCGATATTCTGCAAAGAATTTGATGAGTTCTGGCAGAGAAATTTGATTATTTTTCATATTGTCACCTTTCATCTAAAGGTCAATAAGTCAATACGTTTGGGTTAGCGCCAACAACCTTAAACTGCGTAGGTTGGGTTGAGGAACGAAACCCAATATTTTCAGGGCTTTGTTGGGTTGCGCTTTGCTTCACCCAACCTACAAATCTTTTTAACCGAGCAGTACTAACTACTATGGGGATTCAGTTATGACAAACTTTGGAGATTTCCTGTCAGATTTAGCGTTACATACTCACCGGATATTTATGCTTTTATAGTACAATTGTATCACAAGAATGTCAATTTGTGTAGGCGAGTCGATAGTAGATATCGCCCTAGGATAAGGTGTTATGGGGTTAATGCCAGAATAGATGCCTTTAGGCTCCGGGTTTGAAGTAATCAAAAAGGCGATCGCGTGAATCTGCGCTGCAAAGATATGGACAAAAAGACTTTTCAAACATCCTCAAGTGAAATTTATAAAATCTCTTAATTTTAAACACGATATCTTCATAACTAGCGGCAAAAATTCATAATTTTTGCTGAGGCGATCGCTAATTTGATTCCATCAAAATAGTAACAGTTAGTGGAAATTTTAATTAGATTTCCATAAATCACAATTAAAATTTCGTTTTACTGTTTGAGGATAGAATCATGAAAAATAAAGTATTATTTGGTGCCATATTCATGGCAACTTGGGTAGGCACATTGATTCCCAGTGCTTTTGCTGCTTTACCCTGTTCTGTAGGACAAAAGGCTGAAGTTTTTTGGAAGGAAACATGGTATCCAGCAACGGTACTTAAGGTTAATGATGATAATTGCTATATTACTTATGAAGGTTATGATAGTTCCTGGAATGAATGGGTTGGTGCTGAACGCTTCCGGGCATCATTTGAAGTTGGAGATGCAGTGAGAATTTTGTGGAAGCGGAAATGGTATAAAGGGCAGGTTTTAGAAGTTAATAACGATCTTTATAAAATTACTTATGATGGCTATGATAGCTCTTGGGATGAGTGGGTTGAACCTTCCAGAGTAAGCAGATAGAGTATATTTCACTATTTATAAGTTTAAAGGGACGATTTCACTTGTTGGAGTCGTCCCTTTAATTTAAAAGGGCTGTTAAACTGAAAACCATAAGTAAAATCTCGTGTATTTTGGCAAACTTATGGAGCCAGTATCGCTGACAGCAGCTGCGATCGCAACCTTGGTCATCACCAAAGCCTTTGAAAAAACTGGGGAAGTCCTGGGTGAAAAGGTTTTAGAAGAAGGCGGTAAATTATTTTTACTGCTGAAACGTAAAGCACCTAATACGGCGAATGCTATAGAACTGGCTCAAACACAACCGCTAGATTATGGTCAAGCTTCTTTGGTTGAGCAGGTAGAAGAAGCGGCAAAAAAAGACCCTGAAATTGCTCAAGCTGTTGAGGTGGTGGCGGATACTGTTAAATCTCAACCTTCTATTATCCAGAATTTTACAAATACAGTTGATAAAAATTATGGCGGGAATGTCGGGAATGTTGCTAATGACAACCGCAATCAAACCTTTAATTTCTGACTACAGCCGCCCGAAGGGGAACGGGTAAAGTTAAATCCCACGACTGGAACACCGCAAAATTTGCCCCTGAGTGGGGTGGTGGAATTTGTCGGACGTGAGGAAGAATTGCAAAAACTCCACCAACTTTTGCAGGATAATAAACAAGTTGCGATCGCAGCAATAGCAGGGATGGGTGGAGTTGGTAAAACAGAACTTGCCCTACAATATTCAATCCAGCACCGCGAAACATACAACGGTGGGCTTTGCTGGTTGCTGGCAAAAACTGGAGATGTGGGCATTCAAGTTGTGCAGTTTGCCAGAACGCAGCTTGATTTAAAGCCGCCAGAAGATTTTGATTTACTCGCCCAAGTGCAATATTGTTGGCGGCGTTGGCGTGAAGGTGATGTGCTGCTAGTGCTGGATGATGTCAGCGATTACGAGCAAGTCAAGCCTTACTTACAGTCGCTACCTTCTCGGTTTAAAGTGTTGATGACTACGCGCCAGAAGTTGGGACGCATCGCACAGTTATCTTTGGATGTGCTGCAACCAGAGGCGGCGCTGGAGTTATTTAAGTCTTTACTCAAAGAAACACCGGGGCGAATTGAAAAAGAATTAGCTTTAGCAAATCAGTTGTGTGAATGGCTGGGATATTTACCTTTGGGTATGGAATTAGTGGGGCGCTATTTGGCGCGGAAACAAGATTTATCTCTAGCAGAAATGTTGCGGCGGTTGGAGAATAAGCGATTAGATGAACGTTCTCTTTCTAAATCTAAGTCGGAAGCTGACATGACAGCACAACGAGGTGTGTTAGCCGCCTTTGAGTTGAGTTGGCAAGAATTAGAGGACGACGATAAGCAATTGGGTTGTTTATTGAGTTTATTTGCCGTCGCACCTATACCTTGGAAGTTGGTAGAACAGTGTTTACCAAAGGAAGATGTAGAAGATTTAGAGGAAATTAGAGATGAGAGCTTGCTGAATCTGCATTTACTCCAGCGCAAAGGTGAGGGAATCTATCAACTACATCCACTGCTGCGAGAGTTTTTCCAATACAAGTGTACAGGTTTAGAACAGGCAGAGGAATTAAAGCATTCCATTTGCCGGGTAATAGTAGCGGTTGCCCAAGATATTCCTGGCTCGTCCACCCTTGAGCAAATCACTGCCGTTTCTCCCACCATTCCTCATATAGCTGAAGTAGCGAATCATCTCATTCAATACGTCAGCGATGATGATTTATTTTGGCCTTTCATCGGCAACGCTAGATTTTATAATGGTCAAGGTTTATATAACCAAGCTTTACCTTGGTATGAACAGTGTTTAGAAGTCACTAAAAAGCGCTTGGGTGAAGAACATCCATCTGTCGCCGCTAGCCTCAACAACCTAGCGGGACTCTACCGTTCCCAAGGCAGATACAGCGAAGCCGAACCCCTTTACATCCAAGCTTTGGCACTCACGTGCAAGCTGCTGGGTAAAGAACATCCAGATGTCGCCGCTAGCCTCAACAACCTAGCGGGACTCTACCGTTCCCAAGGCAGATACAGCGAAGCCGAACCCCTTTACATCCAAGCTTTGGCACTCTGGCGCAAGCTGCTGGGTAAAGAACATCCAGATGTCGCCTCTAGCCTCAACAACCTAGCGGGACTCTACCGTTCCCAAGGCAGATACAGCGAAGCCGAACCCCTTTACATCCAAGCTTTGGCACTCTGGCGCAAGCTGCTGGGTAAAGAACATCCAGATGTCGCCTCTAGCCTCAACAACCTAGCGGGACTCTACCGTTCCCAAGGCAGATACAGCGAAGCCGAACCCCTTTACATCCAAGCTTTGGCACTCTGGCGCAAGCTGCTGGGTAAAGAACATCCAGATGTCGCCTCTAGCCTCAACAACCTAGCGGGACTCTACCGTTCCCAAGGCAGATACAGCGAAGCCGAACCCCTTTACATCCAAGCTTTGGCACTCAGGCGCAAGTTGCTGGGTGAAGAACATCCAGATGTCGCAACTAGTCTCAACAACCTAGCGGGACTCTACGACTCCCAAGGCAGATACAGCGAAGCCGAACCCCTTTACATCCAAGCTTTAGCACTCAGGCGCAAGCTGCTCGGAGAAGAACATCCAGATGTCGCACAAAGTCTCAACAACCTAGCGACACTCTACGACTCCCAAGGCAGATACAGCGAAGCCGAACCCCTTTACATTCAAGCTTTAGCACTCTGGCGCAAGCTGCTGGGTAAAGAACATCCATCTGTCGCCACTAGCCTCAACAACCTAGCTCTACTCTACAACTCCCAAG
>NZ_JACKZS010000304.1 GCF_014222285.1 Nostoc sp. UCD121 | reverse complement strand
TCGTGTCGTCGGGAATATCAACCAAAATGGCAGCATTATCATTAGGTAGCCTGGTGTCTAAGTTAGCCTGCCATGCAAAGCTCGCACCGCCTGTTGCTTTAGTAGGGTCTATGCCTTGGTCTTTACAGACTTCTTGGACTTTAGGATCGTCCTTTTCCATGACTTTAATGATCAAATTCGACTGCCCAGACTCATCCGCTGCTGAGTCAAAATGGTGAACGGAGCGTTCCGTAAACCACGTACCCTCACTTTTATGGAAGAAGTCGATCATTGACAAGGGCGGTATTAGATGCATCTGTTTTAAAACCTCTTTTTATCAAATTTTGCCGTTATTGAATACTGAGCAATGAGATGAAGTCCCAATTTCGCTAAAGTGTAGAATAACTCCAAAAGTTATATTTTTATCAACTGATGACAAATAGTGAAATTCAAGTTATCACTAGCGAACGCTCCAGTCCAACTCCAGAAATATTAACAGCCCTCAAAGCCAGAACCCCTCTGGATTGGGTCGATTTGTACCAATTCAATCTCAAGGAAGTCGATTTACAACAAGCTAACTTGAGCAAAGCCAAGCTACTAGGAGCCGACCTCAGTGAGCTAGTCTTGAGTAATGCCGATTTGAGTGGCGCAGATTTGCGAGGCGCTAATTTGCAAGGAGCCGATTTGAGTGGGGCTAATTTGCAGGGAGCCTATTTAAATCGTGCTAACCTCCAACAAGCCAATCTAAGTGGCGCAAATTTGGAAGGAGCCAAACTGCAAGTAGCACGTTACGATGCAGATACGAAATGGCCCCAAGAATATAACTACAAAGCATCGGGAGCAGTAGGACCGGGTGCTAATCTCAATGGTGCTTTTCTTAACACAGCTTCTTTACGAAACGCAGATTTACAAGGTGCTAATCTGCGTGGAGCCTACCTGAGTGGCGCTGACTTGACAGGAGCTAATTTACAAGGTGCGGCTTTAAGTGGTGCTGATTTGACGAAAGCTTATTTAACTGGGGCTTGTTTGCGGAATGCTCGATTGACTGGAGCCGATTTGCGGGATGCAGACCTCCGAGCAACTGACCTCTGTGATGCAGAGATGGAGCATCTTCAAAGTATCGCTGGTGCAGATTTTACTTTAGCCCAAGGACTCACAGAAGCAACTAAAGCTATGCTTAAAAGCCGCCCATATTCAGAACTTGACGTTTGGAACGCCTACACTCGCACAACAACTCGTGAGAGTTTGAGTGCTTGACTGTCGCAATTTTGGCGTTGCTGATTCCATGTATGAAAATGATTTTGCATCATACCAAAATCCTTGTAGAGACGTAGCAGTGCTACGTCTCTACATCCAGATTCATGCTTTAATTCAGCAACGTGGCAATTTTAAATTTTAGATTTTAATATCAAGTTCACTTAATTACTTAATAATTTAGTAGTGGCTTTACAACAGTTGCCACTTCTTTTTTAGGAGCGCTAAAAACGTAGCGTATCCTTCGGAAAAACCCGGTGCATCGGGTAGAGCATATTGGGGAAATTCTTTATACGATCGCCAGGCTTCCGAAGCTTTATGTCGCAAATGTAAAGCAGATTCTGAGGAACCTGGTGGTCGCCAAGTCATTTGACCCGTTTGTGTATCAGTCACAAATGCCTCCTCATCTCGAAAAAGTTGATCTTTTATTCCAGATTTTGGCAGATTAGCCGGATATTTTGGTTAGTTTTAAGGTTAAATGACATATTTACTATTCTTGAAATAAATCTTATCACAAGATTCGGCACAAACCCACATCGCTATTGTGGTAGCAAGTCTTCTAAAGCAGCTCCGACAACTCGGTGATCCTCATCCTGTCTAAGTTGGTTCAGGGCTGCTTTTGCTTCCGGCTCGTCAAAGCGTTTGAGGGCATAGCTAACTCGCACGCGCATCCGCCAAGATTCATCATTCACTAACGTTAGTATTTGGGATAGTGCCGCAGTATGTTGGCTAGAATCAGCTAGTAAACCGAGTCCATCAACAGAGGATTCCTGAACTGTGAAATCTTCATCTTTTAAACCTTGAACGCAGATATCAAATAGCTCTTCAGGACAATTCATTTCAGCGATCGCAGCTAAAATGCTCCGCTTAACTAGCCAGTGGTAATCTTGATAAAATGCCATAACTAGATGAGAAACTGCGACTCTACCAAATAGCGACAAAGAATTGGCCGCCTCAGCTCGCACGTTGGGGGTATCGTCAAATTTCATAATTTGCATCAAAGCAGCAAAGGATTCTGCTGATTGTTGATTACCCAAACCCCTAGCTACAAAAGAACGCACCAAAAATTCTGAGTCATGAAGCTTACTTGCTAAAAGAGGAACTGCAACTTCTGATTCATAATCATTGAGGGCTGCGATCGCCTTCAAACGAGAGTGAAAATCTGGGTTCTTCAGTTCAGTTTGGATTTGATAGATTTCCATAGGTGCATTTGGTAGAGCTATCTTTACTTTATTTTACAGATGTCAAAAAATAGCGATCGCATTTGGGAAGATTTAACGCAATACCCTAAACTCTTAACCAATGACTCAATTAAGCGAAAGCGTCAAAGAATTAATCGCCAAAGCTAGGATTATCAGTTTTGCTGAGTGGGAACAGTCTCATTCCAAAGCAGCGATTGCCATATTTCAAGCTGCGGATGATGCTTTCCGTTATCTGAGCGACGAAGATTTATTGCAGATTCAAACCTTGTCATCCGATAATTCTGAGTTAATTCCTGTTGCTGTGTTGTTACGCGATCGCGCGGCCGAAATTGTCGATGAAGCTAGAGACCAGGTTTTGACAACCTATCCTGAAATTATCCAGCCTGGAGGTGGTCTTTATCCGCCTGAACGCGCCCAAGCTTGCTGGCGAGATTTTTGGCATTTTCTCCGTTGTATTACTTATGGCATAGCAGGTGGACACCCTGAGTATACAAATCCCACGGGACTGCACTATATGAACTTACTCTATCAGGAATTACAAGTTCCATTAGATGCAATGCTCTTAGGTTTAAAAAGCATTAAAGCTGCTAGTTTGAAACGCTGCCCAGCCAATCAGCAAGAAACTCTTAATCCCTATTTTGACCATTTAATCACCCGACTGGCTACTTTTCAAATTCTGTAAGCTAAGTGAGCGTGAATAATTCAAGGTTTGTAGTCATGGTTAGAGTTGCTTACTAAAAGCCAATTTAATTAAATTTACATTACGTAACATAGTTTGATTTATTCTTGCCCACTTACCAAAATTAACTTCTGTGAATCGGCACGATAAATACTCTTGCTCAAGGGAAAACAACAATAGGATCGGCCGTATCCCAATCTCAAATCAAATTCTAAAAACAAGCTTAAATTTCTCCAAAGTATTATCTAACTTAACAAAATTTAATAAATATGGTTTCAGCATCGTATCAGAATGTGTAAAGGCATTTAATGATGTAAAAACTTAAATAATTAAAACTAATAAGGATCTAAAGTCTCTAAGACTTCTCCTTTTCACAAAGATGTAAAGTTTTTTAACATCTGCTGAATTCCTTCTCATAAAATCTAGTTGTTAACTGGGAGATATAAATAGCTTTTAGACCAGCATCATGATTAGGATTTGCTCAATTCTGTCGTCAGTTGTCATATATAAAGATATCTAACGCACTTTAAAAAAATAAAGTTTTACAAATGCTAATCAGTAGCAAAAATAACTGACAACTGAGGTGGAATTCCACGCCAATAAGGGGTAAGATGCTCAAAAATTTCATTTAATTTACGTTTTTAGGGAGATACTTCAATGTCACTGTGGGCTATTGATTCACCTAGTGTTGAACTGCATCCGAACACCAGCGAAAGTGAATTACAAACACTGATTCGAGCGGTTTACAAACAGGTTTTGGGGAATGCTCACTTGCTAGAAAGTGAGCGCCTAGCTACTGCTGAATCGCAATTGCGCGATCGCAAAATCAGCGTCCGCGAATTCGTCAATACTGTTGCCAAATCAGAACTCTATCAATCTCTGTTTTTCAGTTCTTCTTCCCAATATCGGTTCATTGAACTGAACTTTAAACACCTGCTAGGTCGTCCTCCTGCCGATCAAGCAGAAATTGCCGAACACGTCCGCATCTATAACGAACAGGGCTATGATGCTGAAATCGAATCCTATATCGATAGCGAAGAGTATCAGCAGAATTTTGGCGAGAATATTGTTCCTTATCCTCGCAGCACTAGCTCCCAAATAGGAATTAAGAATGTTACCTTTAACCGCACCTTTACCTTATTGAGAGGAGTAGCAAGCAGCGATAGCGATCGCAAAGCTAAATTAATCAGGGATATAGGTGCAAATTTACCCACATCTATCAAGGCTCCTGCTGCTGGTTCTAGTGTAAACAGCACCAGCAAACGCTTCTTGATTAAGGCAGTTAAAGGTTCAGCTAGTCTCCATACTCGTCTGGGCAACCTTGAATATGTAGTTAACTACAACCAACTGTCTGGACAAGTGCAAAACATTCATACAATGGGCGGCAAAATCATCAGTATTACTGAAGTTGCTTAAGTAGATGAGCGGGGAGTGCGACTGGGGTAAAATAACAACTCCTAACTCCCAACTCTTGTACAGACACGATTAATAGGGCCTCTCCTAACTCCCAAGTCATTCAAGAAAGCTAGTATCTAGGCTGGGAGAATAACTATTTAGCCAAGATATTTCTTGGATTGTAGGCTACTTTTTAAAATCACTTTTCTAATGGAAATTACTGAATTCTTTGAACTTTCAATTGGGCGATGGCGATCGCAACGTAGCGGTCATCATTTAGCATTCGCTCACTTTGAACAAGTGCTGTCTAACATTGACATTGAGTCTCTATCCACCGACGATCCGGCGGTATTAGCAATTTGTCAATTGTATGACACCGACCCCGGCAGTATCACTCACCCCTTTCGGATGACTTGGAAAGGTGAGTCAGACTGGGACGATAAACCAATCTCTGGTAGTACCGTGCTGGTGCCAATTCCAGATATAGAAAATCCTTCTAGGGGAAAACTCTTACGCGAGCAAGGATACGCTGAGACAATCCCCGCAGTGGGTAAATACCACTTGAGTGAAGATGGGATTTTTACCCTGCTGACAGAGTATGAACACGCTGCTGCTGAAGAGCGAATTTGGTTTGCTACACCAAATCTGCGATTCCGGGTAGCGACAATTAAAACCAGTGATGGTAAAGGCGTGACAACAGCTTCCTTTTCTTCAGAGATTCGCTCTTTGTCTAGTTCAACCAGTTAGTAATATCAGGTTAAAACATAAAAGGAATCATCTACTTTTGTCACTACTGAGGTTGAATATGACAATAGCACCCAGCGAATCTAGCACCAACGCTAGTGATTTGCTCACCTTAGCCTGTTGGATGGCAGGAGATTTTAGCAACTACAAGCAATCTTTTGCAAATCCCCAACTTTACGCCCACATTCATATTTTTTTCCGTCCTTTACCGATTGAATTTTTTTCTGCCATCGGTTTTTATTCAGAACAAGCGTATGACCACGATTTATGGACACCCTACCGCCAAGGAGTACATAGACTGGTAGATTGTGGCGATCGCATTTATATCGAAAATTACAGCTTGAAAGACCAGATGCTTTACGCAGGTGCGGCTCGTGAATTAGATATCCTCAAAACCATCACCCCAGATTGTATCGAACGGCGTTATAACTGTTCGATGGTTTTCCAACGAGAGGGTGAAATGTTTCGGGGTAGCGTGGAACCGGGTAATCAATGTCTGATTAACCGCAATGGCTGCCAGACATATCTAGTCAGCGACGTAGAAATAACCGAGCATACTTGGATAAGTCTAGATAAAGGTATGGATATTGAAACCCACAAGCAGATATGGGGGTCAACTGCTGGGCCTTTGCGATTTGAAAAACGGGAAAGTTTTGCTGATGAATTACTTGCAGTGAGAGCATTATGTTGATTCAGCTTGAATCTGTTAAATATAAAATGTTACCTCCACAGGCTGAAAAAAAGATGCGCTGTTGGATTCGTAGCCGCCACTTGATTTGTTCCGGTAACTTTTTTATATTCGAGACATTGGAATATACAACCATTGAAAGATTCTCTCAATGTGTCGCTTCTTTAGGAGGAACAGTAATATCCGTTGACCCCATTAATAAAATCTGGATGGGCGATCATCGCCAAGTAATTTTATATCAGGCTAAAGCTAGTTTACATACTCCTCATCATACTTTGAAACAATACTGGATAAAATACGGTGGTTTCTACACTAGATTTGATGAGCGTCCTTAGAGTCACTTTCCTACGGAAATCCTTTTGACATTTTAATTTTAAATACTCCTCAAGGGGTTGACGGCTAATTGTTAATGTTTAACTGCTAATTATTTACTATGATTAGCTCTTGCTTGTTAACAGTTAGCCGTCTAAGTTTGGTAGAAATACATACCGTACAACAGAATCCAATACTGCATAGGTTTTGCCTAACAAATAAATTTTTATTAATCATTCTTTTATGGTAAATAAACCTGGACTGTAGGGGCAATTCATGAATTGCCACTACAGATATATTTTGCATAATTTTTGTAAAATATTATACTA
>NZ_JACKZS010000303.1 GCF_014222285.1 Nostoc sp. UCD121 | reverse complement strand
TAAGGTCGTTTCCCTGATAAAACTAAAGCTGTAGCACTTACCCAAACACCTATTAATATGCTCCATATCATTCCTATGCCAAATAAGAACGCTATGAAAAAACCTACCCCAAATGAAACTAAAGAAATCGCAAACTGAAAACCCGTCAAAATCCCTATTGAGGCATTTTGACCTAAAGATTGATTAACTTGTTTAATTTGTGGTTGTTGTTTCATAAAATAGGGAATAGAGAACGGGCAATAGGGAACAGAATTAAGGATGAGAAAGGAGTGACTAAAAAGGAGGACTGGGAAGGCTGGAAAACATTTTCTTCCCCTGCTCTTTTAAAAAGACGTTCATTAAGTGTGTTCCCTGTTCCCTGTTCCCTGTTCCCTTTTAATTAACAAGCTGCTGTGACACCAGCAAAAAGAATGTTTTGGGCGATGAATAACACCAAAGTCACAAAAAATATGCCTATAGGTTGTTGCACTATCTGCGTTACTTCTTGTCCGTCTCCCAGTGCATTAGCCACCTTCACTCCAGACGCTACGAAATAAACGAATAACATCACTGTTATTGCGGCGTTTATTACTGCGGGTAAGGCGTTAATAGAGGCATTTCCTGTAGCAGCTGCTGTTCCAAACATACACGTCAATGCAATTTGTGTTGGGTCAAATAGTCCAAACGCATGGGCTGGCATTGTTTGAAAAGCCACAATCAACGTTGTCCCAGCTGCATATATCTGATATTGGTATTTCAAACCTACTTTGCCAATCAGCTTGGCAATTACCTGATTCTTAGTTTTAGCTCTTTGGCGTGACCCGTGTTCGTTTCTATTACTTACCAAAACAATCGCTCCTTTGTTTGTCATAAATAGTCAGATAAGTCTAATTGTGTTACCTCGAAACTTAAGAGAAGAATACATTCGTCAGAATCAAGAGTATGGCGATTCATGTCCTTGGTTCCATAATTTATCCCTTCATCCAGAGAATAACTTTTGACATTACGCATCTATAACCGCTACTTAATATTAACGATTGCCAAAAAATAGCAGTGCCAAATTACAACACTAAAGCAGAATTTCTTTGAGATAAATATTCACCATATTTATTTTCTTTATACTGTTAGTGACTGCATCATACTATCACATCAACTAAAGCTTGAGACAAACTTAACAAGCTTTTTTGTGAACTTTTTTCACAGGATGTAAGACAGAATTCAAAGATTATCGTCCTACTTTATTCAGTTATTCATTGATGAGCTTACTCAATAATTAATTTCTCTCTCTCTAATCAGCCTTTTGATTGTAGTTGATAGACTTGTACCCCAATCAGAGGCGATTTTCTCTAATCTTTCACGTTCAAACTCATCTAGATAAACTGGTAGAGAAGCTTTTTTCTTTTTGGAATTCTTCATAGATAACTTGTCTCTTACTTTTGACATATTATGCTGATTTATCGATTTTTTAAGCTAAATATTCTGACTTCTATAATGTTTTTATGATATTATTACAATATTACTTTATTCTCAGGTTATGCGATTACACCCATACTTGTAGGAGCATATTATAAGGGGAGTCAAATTATGCGTTCCAAGTCAAATAAACATAATTCTGCCAGTGTTACACTTCGCGTAGAACCAAAATATGTGAGTGATTTAAAGCTCTATTCACAGGTGGTTGGAAGAAATCAGTCTGAGATTCTGCGGGAATTACTTATATCTGCCCTCAACTCCATCCCTGAACATCAAAGAAGAGCTATGGAAATTATTGCTCAGTGTAGAACCTCTAACTAATTGCCAATTCTCACTTGTAGCTCTACTACAACCCTCCTAAGAAAGTGAGGGTTTTATTATTAGTTAAAGGGAAGGGAAAGGGAAAATTCCATCCTTTCCCCTTTACACCCGCGCCTCATCCCCAGGCCCCACCTGACCCTTTCCCCACAAATACCAAGAAGTCTATAGCATGAATCGCTTTGACAACATGAAAAACAAAGCGAAGCTTCAACTTACTCAAATACTTTACAATAGGTGTGAAACTGTCAATTCCTCTCCAATTCACTCGATGTTGTTTCATAACTATACGAGTGTCGCAAAGTTTAGTTAATTTCAAACTTGATGAATAGCCCCTTTCCTTTATCACCTCCCCAAAAAGCAATCGAGTCATTATTAGCATTGCGAGATTACTACGCACCTCTTGTAGAAGAGTACGAAAAATTATATACCCTAGCCAAAGCAAATCTGACTCATGTAGAAGCTCTATTATCTAACTGGTCTTTGACTGAGGAGGTAGATAATGATAATGAAGAATTCACCTCTGAAAAAGGAAAAAACTTCTTCTTATTCTTAAGTGAGGAATCTGTTAATGACGATGTTGAACCTATTACCCATCTTGAGCTAGACGATTCACAGGATACATCAACAGTCGCAACACAATTGCTTGACTCTACTCAACAAAATATATTCACACTTATACAAGCTTGGTCAGGTGAAGAATCTGATGCAGCTACAGATAGTCCATTCCTCCTAGAGCCACCAATAGAAACATCAACTCAACAGCGACCGCAAGATGGAACCGAGACGGACATGCTGCCTATTTTCCAATCGCTGTCTCGCCCGGAAGCTATTGAACAGGTTTTGGCACAACACATTGGCACAATTGTTCACATCGATTTTATTGTCAAAATGCTTTATGGGGAGTTAGAGCCAGATGCCTTCAAGCTCATCAAAAGCAGAGTTCAATCATCCCTTACTCATGGCTTGGAAACTAACAAATGGTTCAGTGTCCCTACTAAACCGGGATGTTATACTCTGTCTTTAACTTTGCTACCCAAACCGGAGACGAAAAATTCGTCCACCAGAGTCAAAGGCAAAAATAAGAAACAAGTTTTGCCGCCCCAGCCCAAAGACATACCAATGCTCAAAGAATTTCAGGGTCAGTTTTTAATTGATGCACTAACAACTTTTCTAGAAAATAATTCGGGTAAAGTTTTCGGAGTTTCAGAAATTACCAACGGAATCTATGGCGAACTCACTGCGGCTGAGATTAGAGAAGTGAAAAACAAGGTATTGAATGAGTTATCACGAGGTCATCGCACAGGCCGATTCACTAGGGTTCCTGAGCAAATTGGTTTTTATACCTGGGACTTGGATTTGATTCATAAGTAGAAACACTCGCCGCGATCAGTTGAAATTAATCAAAATACTAACTTGCTGGCTGATAGAATCCCGTATTTTCGTTAAATTCCCATCCCAACCCTGCTCTATCCTTGTTCTTACACCATGCTACAAAAAGCGGTGGGGGAAGATTAATTCGCTCCTTGCGTACAGTTTCCTCACTTACACCAAGCCTCTTGGCCAAACCTTCTTCAGTTAACGGTTGCATTCGCGGACTTTGCCCAGAATAGGATGAATTGTTGTAGTACGATTTTTGGCCCCGCTTTTGTTGGTTGTTGAGATAGTCTTGAATTTTAATGATCGCCTCAGCCAACTGTGTCATTCGGGCTGTCATCTTTTCAATTTTTTGTTCTAAATTGGCGAGATTATCAATTACTGTGGTTTGGTTGCTATTAGATTCATTAGATTCATTTGAAAACTCTGACTCCAGCTTATCAAGTCTTTCGCAAATAGCTCTTATCGTTTCATTAGTAGAATCACTGTGAGTTTTATTACTTTTAACTAAGTACGTCTCTACACTTGCCTTAATCTTTGAGTCTAGGCGTTCGTCTAAATCGTTACCACCTATTGCATCAAGCTTATCTTGGGAATCGCCTAAGTAGAGATCGATAAATTCGAGCAGCGTGGCTGTTGCTGTTGTGCCTTTCGAGTTGCAACAGGCGATAAACTGCTCCCACTTCCTTTGGTCACAGTTGAAAGATGCTAATTTTTTTTTCCGCCCTGTATTGCTCATGTTCACGTGTCATCTAGGTAGACTGGGACTGGCCACGCTTATTAAATGGTGTAATTCATCATGATGAATTACCTTGATGCTATCATCACCAAGTGTGTCAGCGCATTCTTCAAGCGATGGTTTTTGTAAAGAGATGCTACTGCCAACGGCTACCATTGGCGATCAAAAATTATCTCAGGCTTAAACACTTGCAGGATTGCTTTATCTAATTTTTGCTCATCGAAACAGTGCTGAGTACCTAGTTAGATTCCTAAGTAAGAAAGCAATAATTGCATCCAGTACAGTCAGTCTGTACCCCTACGGGGATCTTGCTACGCATAGCGTCTCTAAAAGTTGCCCCTGCTTTTAAGCCCTGGTGTCCATTAAAGAATTAATTGTCAGTTTTAAATAATTAGTGTCCAAACGCATCGGAGAAAAGTTTGAGTTTTTGGCACGCAAGTTTTACCCGTTTCTTGAAGAATTTTTTATAGAGCAATCAAACCACTCTCAAAAAATAAACTAAAAATGACTCTATAGTTTTATGTCGTGATAGCGATGAAATAGCAGGCTACTCCAATAAGCTTGATTTGGCATGAAAGCAACAGAAGCAGGGAAGAATTTTGTACAAGTTTCTTAAAATAAGCACCTTTGCCCGTTTTCTTTAACCCAAACCTACACCTGTAATATTTCTGTAGTGAACTGTTAGAAGTATGCTCTTTGACCTGTTGTATTACTGATTAACTATAAAGTCATTTTTAGTTTATTTTTTTTCACCGATTTTTAGGTTTTTCTTTTAGAAGTGTATTTTTAGGGGGAACCACAAAAAAAAGATCCCAGCCTTGTTCTTAATTGCTCGTTGTGTGGCGTGGATCTGGATCGTACTTTCGTATCTTTATGAGCGGGTAAGTGCCTTACAACCCAAATCGGGAAAATTGACTTGCCTGAAGATGAAGCGATCGCATTAAAATTGAGCTTACCGAACACCAACAACTTTACTTTGGTAAATAAAGCCCGGTGCTATCATTGGGACGAGCATGAGTGTAACGGCTAGTTTGGTTCAGCGATGAATGTCCCAAGGTTGCTTGCAGCAGTTGCACAGGTGCGCCCCGGTCTAAACTATGTGTTGCATGAGAGTGCCTCAGCCAGTGTGGCGACACATTCCCAGAAATCCCTGCCCTTTTTCCAGATTCTGCAACAATCTTACGGATTCGCCGCTCACCTACAGCACCACCCTGGCGGCTACCAAACACGGGTGCGTCGGGACTATTATTGGTTCTTTGTCCCAGCAATTCCTGATAAATGCTTTTGGGGATTACCACGGTTCTGGTTTTCTGCCCCTTGCCGTAGAGTGTAACTTGTCCGTTGCCATCGCGCCCTGGTTGTACCGAGCGCCAGGTTAAAACAGCAATCTCACTCACCCTAGCACCAGTATAATAAAGCAGTTGGATTACTAGCCGATCGCGACCCTTTGGGGTCAGGGCAATCATTGTCATCACCTCTAACTCAGAAAGAAGGCGTTCGGCTAATTTATCCTTGGGTTCGGGTAACGGCACTTCGGCGGCGACATTAAATTTTGTCCATTCTACTTTCAGAGCGAACCGCAGCAGACTTTTGATCGCCGCAAGTTTTCTGGCACGGGTGGACACCTCATATTCCTTGGTTTCCAGATAATCAGCGAACGCTAGAACGTCGTTCATTGTTACTGTTCGCAAGTCTAAATCATTCAACTGTACAAGTTTTGGGCTTATACCTAGCACAAAGGCAATGAAATAACGGATATCTGTCTCATAGCAACGCCGGGTTTCCGGCGAGCGCTTGCTACTCTTCCACAGCTCCACTATTTGGGCAGTGTTGGTAACATCTGCCATCCTCTGCACCGAGTTTTCTGCCCCTGGTGTTAGCATCGAGAGTTCTGAGGTTCCTACATAAAATCCAATCAGCCTCTTACACAAAAAAAGATTGTTCCGAATGGTGTGTCCCTTTTTTAATTATCGATTCCAGGGGAGCAACATTTACTAAAATTTCCTAAACGTGAATTCACGCCTAAATTCTTGAGTTAACCGTAGCAACGTGTTAATACGTCTACCTCTGTAAAGAAAATAACTCACCTCCCCTATACAAAAACTGCCTCAATATGACCCAAAGCGACCGTTCCTAGATAGATCCGATAATCATAGTTTTCGGATCTTCAGCCGTGAAACCATAGATTTGTCGTTGGTCAGAGGATACCTCTATTACCGCCCTCCCAGAAAAAACCAGAGGGATTTTCTGTTGATTTTTGCCCCAGACTTGTGTATATATTTCTTTCTTACCAGCTTCTACACAGCATAAAGTTTAGTACTGCTGACCCCGTGGCAATATTTTTCTGCTTGCGCTTTCTTCAGAAAGGGGACGATACCACCCAAGGCACTTACCTTGGAGACTGAACGGCTGACAGCCGCCCGGACAAAACCCTTGAGCGGAAACGCCAATAATATTAGTTAGTCCATGAGATTATCCCTCCATCGGCAATACTTCTTCACTTAGCAAGCTGTAAAATTCAGGAACTTGAGCTTCCACAAGTCGCAGTTCATTTGCGGCGATCGCTTCAAGTTCCAGCACCGTCTCCCAGCGCAAATCCTCAACCCATCGCTTGAGAATGCCTTTAATTGCGTCCACTCCACGAGAAATACCAGAGCGAAGTATTTCTACGCAGTGGAGTAGAGTAATGCGATCAGTGAAGAGAGCAGAGGGGCAGGG
>NZ_JACKZS010000302.1 GCF_014222285.1 Nostoc sp. UCD121 | reverse complement strand
AACGGAGTTCAAAGACTCATTAACGGAGTTCAAAGACTCATTAACGGAGTTCAAAGACTCATTAACGGAGTTCAAAGACTCATTAACGGAGTTCAAAGACTCATTAACGGAGTTCAAAGACTCATTAACGGAGTTCAAAGACTCATTAACGGAGTTCAAAGACTCATTAACGGAGTTCAAAGGCTCATTAACGGAGTTCAAAGGCTCATTAACGGAGTTCAAAGGCTCATTAACGAGTATCAAAGACTCAATAAGATTTACTCAGCACTCCTCTTCTGCGGCCAATGCCAGTTATAGCGATTCCATTCGTAGATTCCTTGAATTTCATACTCAGCGCCGTTGAAGAAGCGGACGACGCAGTTAGTAGAGAAATCATCACCGTTGCTAATTTCCTCGACCTTAATCACCATACAAGGAAACCATTCGCGCTTACAAGGCCCATCTTTTTGCACCCATTCCCATAGTGCATTGGAAACTTCAATGCGATCGCCTACTCTTAACTTTAGTGCATCCTCAAAATAAGAATACTTATCAAAATGGCATGACTCGACCCGATTCAGCCATTGCAAACCGTAGCGTTCCCGAATAAATTGTACTGTTCCAGAGTCGTTTTCTAGCAGCCAGTCGTTGAGTAATTGCACTTTCCAAGTGCGGTTGCGCTGTTCTTCATCTTTAACAAACTGTAAAAATGCTTCTAATTCCTCTGGCGTAAGTTCGTCTAAAGGATTAGCAATATCTGATGCCCTAAAGGTGGAATTTCCCTGAATTTGCTCGACCACTTGCAGTAAAATCTGTTTCTGCGTGTCAGTGAGAGGACAGCTTGCTGCATCACAATCATTAAAGGCTGCGAGCATAGATGCTTCAATCTCATCTGGAGTCATAAGTTAATCGCAATTGAGGGTTTATTTCCCTAATTATTACTTTTTCTAGAGTATGTAGGGGAGTTTTGATACTCCTATGCGGATATCACAAGAATCCTACCTCTGATAACAGTGGCTACAAAAGGTTAAATTAAAGTCTTCAATCCCGTTGTAGTTAAATTCAGGTAAGCTGAGGTTATAAGTTACATATTTTTGGATTAAGTAACGGGGTCTTGTATGCGGTTGCGGTCACTCACGGTCGTTTTTATTTCCTGTCTTATCGCCTTGCTATCGTGGGTGATTACTCCCCCTGCTATAGCTTTGACACAGATTAAATTATTTGATGTTTCTTATAAAGATTGTCCACCAGAACTGGCACAAGGGGCTGTTATCAGTAGTGGTAGCGCGGCTGCCAATTGTTTTATTGTCATTGGCAAAGCAGAAAATGGCACTAATAAAACAGTCTACGACGCAGATATTTTTGGACGCATCTATGATGCCAACAATGACTCAGTGATGCAAAACCGCACTCGATTAGGTTCTATTACTGAAGTGCCGCCAGGGATTAGTGATTTTCAACTGAGAATTACTGTACCAGCAAATCAACCGACTCCGTTGAAGCTGAAGCAGTTTAAGGCTGCTGGATTTAGTGGTCAAGTGCGTAGGTAACGCATTTAATTTGCATAACTAATGTCCACCCTACAAGAAATTTATTTTTGGCGGATACAAATTAAAAGATTTTTAGCTTACCAATTTTAGATTTGAGATTTAGGAGCCAGTGCGTTAGTCCGCACAACAAAAGGTTTTCCAATCAGTATTTTACACGTAATAAAAATTATAGAGGCGTGAATTTTAATTCACGCCTCTACAAAAGTTTTTATTGGGGTAGCAATCAAAATCCTTGCGCGAATGGCAAACGAGCTAAGGTTCTCAGAAGATCGCCAGCTAAGTTGAGTGCTAAGAAAGCTAAGATCGGAGAAAAATCCATGCCGCCCAATGGGGGAATAATTGAGCGGAATAGATTCAAATAAGGATCGCTGATCTGGGCTAAAGCGGCAAATGGCTGGTTATACCAGTTGATTGTCGGGAACCAGGTCAACAAAACCCGGATAATTAGCAAATAGCTATAAAAGGTGACAAAGGTAACTAGTGTCGTAATCAGTAAACTCATAGATGGCTTGGTTTCCTACTAAGTGTCAAACGCGGTCTTATCTTTACTAATTTTAATTTAGTCTATGTCATGGAGTTTGCAGATTTGCTACTGGCCACACAAGACATTTTCACCACGCCGGAACTAATTTCAGGAGTCTTTAGTGAGGGTGCGATCCTTGCTGGCTTGGGGTGAATCGCCATTTACATTTCCTAACTGCTTTCGCACATCATCAATTGTGGCATTTAGCTGGGCAATTTTATCTTCTAGCGATCGCCTAGCCGTTTCTATGCCGATGCTCTCACTCTCTGAGGCTTTCATCTGACGGCGCTTTGCTGCTATTTTCTTCGCTTCCACTTGGCTATCCGTCAGTTCTACCTCGTCGTCTGCTAGCAATTCTGGATTGCGTCGAGAAGCAATCAGTGCGCCGATAACACCACCAAATACGCCACCGACAAAGGCCCCTGCTAAAAAACCACTGCTAAAACCATCTCGTTGACTCATATCTTTACCGCCTTCAACAAACCTTGCAACTTTTACAGTAGTTATGCTATCTTTATCTCCCCTAGCTGCATACTAGCTTAAGTCCCAAATGTGCGATCGCCTGCATCTCCTAATCCCGGTACAATAAACCCTTTACTGTTCAGCTTTTCGTCAATAGTAGCGGTGTAAACTATTAAACCTGGATAAGCTTCACTCAGTTTTTGCAAAGCTGGTGGAGCCGCCACTACGCAAACAATCCGGGTCAGGGAAGGATCGGCACCCCGTTGTGTTAATTCTGCCATTGTAGCCATAATCGACCCTCCTGTTGCCAACATGGGATCGGTAATTAACACTCGCGTTTGGGGGTCAAATTGTTCTGGCAACTTGTTCAGATAACAATGAGGTTGCAGTGTTTCTTCATCTCGCGCCAAGCCAAGATGGTAAACCGATGCTAAAGGTAATAAAGTCTGCGCTCCTTCAAGCAATCCTAGTCCAGCCCGCAGAATCGGTACTACTGCTACTGGTATTTGCGGATCGATCACAGTTGCAGGACAGGTATCCAAAGGAGTCTGCACTGTTGTTTCTTGGGTCGGCAACCAGTCTCGCGCAGCTTCATAAGTCAGCCATCTTCCCAACTCAGTCATGGCGCTGCGAAATAAGACTGAAGGCGTGCCTGCATCACGGGCGACTGCCAGCCAGTGTTTGATCAGGGGATGGGGTGGAACATAAACGCGCAATTGTAGCGTCATAGCCAGAAATAGGCGACTTTTTATTGTACAAGAACTGAAACACCATAATACTCTTTCCTGCATCCGGCTGACCAAAAGGCAGGGGAGCAGGGGGCAGGGCGCAGGGGGGAAAAAGTCTGGAATTCCGCAGCAATCAAGGGTTTCAATCCTCTAAAATTATTTATGCTCAAGACACAAACATTTATTACTCTCCGAGAAGCCGCTACGCTTCTATGAGACGCAACGCACGGGGTTTATACGTCCTGATTTCAAGACCCTAAACTTTTTAATGAGGTTCTCCCCCTAGCTAGAAAGCTTCCTGCCCTTTTTCCTGTTCGTTGACAGCTAAAATTAATCCTCTCGAATTTATTGAGAAATTATTTCATTAGTAGTTGACATCTATTCTCAATCAAAGCTATATTATTATCCAGTGTTCTCCTCTCTTTTAAGGATCGGCAGACGGGATTGGCCAGCAGTAGCAGGCTCGTCCCTCTTTTTTTTGATTGGTCATTGGTCATTTGTCATTAGTTAAATTAAATATTGATTGACTCTAGACAAAGGACAAATACTTCTCTAAGAGACGCTACGCGTTAGCGGAGCCTTCGCTTTAGCGATACGCTCAGTACAAATGACAAAGGACTAAGACTAATGACTAATGACGCAATCGTGATTGGGTCTGGTATTGGCGGATTAGTAACAGCAACCCAACTAGCCGCTAAGGGGGCGAAAGTGCTGGTGCTGGAACGTTATTTGATTCCAGGTGGTAGCGCAGGTTATTTTGAACGCCAAGGCTATCGATTTGATGTTGGTGCATCGATGATTTTTGGGTTGGGACAAAACGGCACTACAAACTTACTCACCCGCGCTTTGGCAGCTGTGAATGTTAGCCAAAATGCGATCGCAGATCCGGTACAGATTCACTATCACCTACCCCAAGGCTTAGACCTGAAGGTTGATCGGGTTTATGAAAAATTTTTGCAAAATCTTATTGCTCATTTTCCCCATGAAGAAAAAGGGATTCGTCGTTTTTATGACGAATGCCAAAAAGTATTCAAGTGTCTCAACAGCATGGATTTACTATCGTTGGAAGAACCTCGGTATTTACTGGGGGTATTTTTCCAGCATCCTTTGGCGTGTCTCGGTTTAGTTAAGTATCTGCCCCAAAATGCTGGGGATTTTGCCAGACGCTACATCAAAGATCCCAAACTATTAAAATTTATCGATATGGAATGTTATTGCTGGTCGGTGGTTCCGTCAGACATGACACCTATGATTAATGCTGGGATGGTATTTTCTGACAGGCATTATGGCGGAGTTAACTATCCCAAAGGCGGAGTAGGACAAATTGCCCAAAAACTAGTGGAAGGTCTAGAGAAGGCTGGGGGTAAGATTCAGTACCAAGCTAGAGTCACGAAAATTCTCACAGAAAAAGGAAAAGCGGTAGGTGTGCAACTAGCGAATGGTAAAGTATATCTGGGTAAACGCATAGTTTCTAACGCTACACGCTGGGATACCTTTGAGCAACTACTACCAGCAAAAGAAATGCCAATTAATGAGAAAAGATGGCAACAAAATTATCAAAAATCTCCCAGCTTCTTGAGTTTGCATATAGGGGTAAAAGAGTCAGTTTTACCAGTGCGGACAGAATGTCACCATATTTTGCTGGAAGATTGGGAAAAGATGACAGCAGTGGAAGGGACAATTTTTGTTTCGATTCCCACATTGCTTGACCCAGATTTAGCGCCAAGTGGATATCACATCATTCATGCCTTCACGCCTCACTGGATTGATGATTGGCAAGAACTTTCTCCAAGCGAGTACGAAGCGAAGAAAGAAGAGGCGGCTGGGCGAATTATTGACCGCCTAGAGAAGATTTTTCCTGGCTTAGATGCTGGATTGGATTATCTAGAGGTAGGCACACCCCGCACCCATCGCCGCTTTTTGGGTCGTCAGGATGGCACTTATGGGCCAATTCCCCGGCGCAAGTTGCGGGGGTTATTGAAGATGCCCTTTAATCGCACAGCCATTCCAGGACTTTATTGTGTCGGGGATAGTACCTTTCCTGGCCAGGGATTGAATGCAGTAGCTTTTTCTGGGTTTGCTTGCGCCCACCGGATTGCTGTAGATTTAGGATTTTGATGCGATCGCAGCACCTGACTACTCAACTAAGAAAATTAAATATTAACCCAGATGAGTTAGTTTAATTATTTTGCTACCTACCTTTAGATAGATAGGGTAAACCCTATACGGCTGCTCGTCAAAAATCACTTGCTAGTAATGAAAAATAGAACTTTATATCCGAAAAATCTAAGATACATCTTTGATTTATTTTGTCAATGTGTAATCTCTAGTATCAGGGAATAAATTAGCAAGGCCTTCTCAGGGCTTAATATATATTCATGCTTTCAGTAGATGCCGTTATGACTTGATAAATGACACTATGTATATGTTCTCGAACAATAAATAGTTGCTTTGTTGTCAAGATAAAAAATCAAATTTTATCTGAACTATAGTAACTTTGGTTTTTAACCAATTGTTTGATGTTTTGAGAAGGTAACACAATGAATAAAATCCTAAAACGCACACTTCTACCCAGCCTCATGGCTGCAAGTTTAGCTGGTGTAACTTTGGTTCCTGCTAAACCGGCTGCTGCTGACGATCAAGTACTACGAGATGCAGGTATTGGGGCTGTTACCAATGTCGTCACCGGAGCCGTTAGGGGAAATGGTAGTGTATTAGGCAATGCTGTCAAAGGTGGTGTCACTGGTGCAGCTGTCAATGGTGCAAATGGTCTAAGAAACACTCGCAATCGCCGTCACCGGAACATTGGTCAAGATGTTGGAGTCGGTGCAGGCGCTAGCGCAGTGACCGGCGTAGTTACTGGCGATAGCAGAGATACCCTTGGGAATGCTGTTGATGGTGCAGCTGTAGGTGCAGCAATCCATCTACTGACCAATGGCAAATAATTCGTAAATTCCTCAGCAAAATACTTCCCAATTCTTAACAAGTTTCACTTGTTAACAGTACGAATTAATTCCTCTTCTTTTAAGATGAGCAAAAACAACCCCCTTTCCCTAGTAGGGAAAGGGGGTTGCTGGGTTACATTGGTATTGGGATATATGTCACCGTCACATTTAGATGAAGTTAGACTTAATACTAAACTCTAGCCCTTCAACGCTTTTCTAAAGTTTCGACGATAGGATTGATTCGTAATAAACAAAGCTGGCCATAGCAAGGATAAACCAATGCGATTGCTCAAAGTTTGATTAAAATTAGTCCGTCCAAATCCATTCCAAAACTTCCAAATGCCACCTCCGTAAACCCCTATCAAGCCAATAACAATTAAAGTACCCATTCCTATCAACTCCGCTAGTAACTGACAGAATTTAAGTTAAGTTTTACCACACTAGTAGTTCGCTTTCGTGACTTGACGGGGTAA
>NZ_JACKZS010000301.1 GCF_014222285.1 Nostoc sp. UCD121 | reverse complement strand
CGTTGATGGGTTGTGCTGACATAAAGTTTCTGATTACGAATGTGGCAATCTTTTCTTTGTAATCACCCCTGTTATCAACTAGCAAATCGAGATATCCTTCTGCTGTGCCGTGTACGCCTTCCTCCTGCCCCTATACCCAATTCAGATTTCTGTTCTCTGGCTAGGAATGCGACGGCTAGGCAGTGAGAGCGCGATCATCCAAACACCCGTCAACAAAAAATTAATACCTGTAAATAATCCCAGTACCCAAGCTGCACTGAAAGGCCATTGATACAAAATTAAAATTGCCAGAATAATGGCCATTATGCCACTAAACAGTGTCCAACCCCAATTTGGATCTGGACGTATTTGAAATGCTGTGATTACCTCAAATACACCCTCAGCTAAAAAGACAATTCCCAGGGCTAAGGTGAGAGAGCGCGCAGCACCAAAGATGTTGCTAATCAACATAATTCCAGCAAGTAAATATAGAATACCAACTACTAGCTTTGGCCAGAAGCCTTTTTGCCGTCGTGATTGAAATGCGTGGACAATTCGGACAATACCAGCGATAAATAAAAACCAAGAGATGACGATTGCGATCGCAATAGTGGCAACGAATGGTTCTGCGATCGCTGCCATGCCTAGCACAATCATTAAAATGCCTAGAACGATGAACCATCCTAAACTTTGTCTCGCTTGACCGACGTTTTCAGAATTCATAACAGGTTCCAAAATGCGTTGTTAATTTGCTCCTAATTTTTAAGATCTAAATGTTCAATCTTAAACAGTCAGAAAGATATTTAAAGCAAGCTATAGCGCTTTAAATATGCACAACTTCTGCGGGCAAGATGCCCACCTCACAAGTGATTTATTTTTATGGATGCAAATTAAAAGATTTTCAGCCTATTAGGATGAGCATGGACAAGCGGAATCGTAATCCGCATAAGTAAAGAATTTACAATATTTGAAGTTTTGACTTCCTCACTCCCTAGAGATAAAGCAAGTCCTAGTAAATACTGATATTTAGCTTTGATTAATCTTTATACAGAGTGATGAAATAAAGTGGTGAAGATGCTACTAGAGTACGGCGGAATTTAGCTAATATCTCAGTGAACAAGACTTGGCTAAAATTTCCTTATTAAAGAGACTTCTTGTATCAGTTTAAATATTCGAGTATTTTCGATTGATTGCGAGTTGGCTAACAGACTCTGTTAGCCAACTAAACCATTAAAAATCGAAGGTTGTGCGAAGCACACCCACATACTGCGTATCATTTCTACTGTCATTTTCTGGGTTGAGAATCACCCAAAAACCAGGAGTTACTGAGATATTATCGTTCAGGCGGTAGCGATAGAATGCTTCAATATGATAAGCGGTGTCTCGGTCTTGACGGATATCACTGTTAGAGACACGCGGCGGTATACCAAAGAGAATTCCCGGCAGATTGCCCTTACCGCCCACATCGGGAAACGACATACCAATCGCTCCAAACCAAGCATTGGCATTATCACCATTGTTTACGAAGAGAGAATCTGTTCCACCCCTACCATTAGAAATATCGCTGAAACCAGAGTTTTTCGCATTTGCCCAAACATATCCACCCCAAGAGTGAACCTGGAAATTTGGGGAAAAGCGATAGTATCCCTGTACGCCAACAATGCTATTGGAAGTGGCAATGTTATTTCCAAAGGGAGCGTTTGAAAGGGCGCTGCCTCTGCCGGCGTTGATATCTACAGTGCCAGCAGGGTTATAACCATGAGAGTATGCGACACCAATAGCTCCTTGTTCCCCGTAATATGCTAGGTGGGCTAGAGCATTGTAGCCGCCATCAAATAAGCCATTTTGCGCTGATGGAACATTTGGATTATTTGCTAAATAGCCCAAGGTGAGAATCAAGTTTTTACTGATACTCCAGTTAGCTGCTGCACCACCACCACCGCGCTCGAATAGGGGACTGTTTTTGCCAAAGAGCGAGGGAATCCCATTACCATCATCAGCGATCGTGGCAGGAGTGATGTTGTTTGTGATGTCGTTGTAACCAATACCTGTGGGGCCAACAACGAAAGAAAGGGAGTCACCAACGGGGAAGTAGTAACGGATGTGGGGAATTATTAGTGTATTGTTGCTGTCATTATCGAAATTCAGTCGTGTCATGCCTGTGCCTGTGGCTGCGGCAATTTGACTTGCACCATTAGAATTTGTAAAGTTGCCAAACTCTAGCCGGACTCGCAATAAATCTTTACCGGTGAAGCTACTCTCTAAGTTGAGACGACCCCGGTTAGCAAAATAGAGACGGGATTCATCGCTTTGTCCACCTACTCTATTACCAAAGGTATCACTAATGGCAGTAATAATTTGAGCATTCAATTTAGTAGTGGTGGAAAATTGCTGCTGCTCCAGCGTTGCTGTATGTGCTTCCAGGGTATCCACCCGGCCACGCAGAGTTGCCAATTCTGCCGCAAACTCTGTCTGCAAATTTTGCAGCACTGTCAAATCTTCTTTTTTGACTAAATCATTAGTACCCACAGCAATTAATTCGTTTACACGGTCTAAGCAGGCGTTTAAACCAGCAGCAAATTCATAACGACTCAAGGCACGATTACCGCGATAGGTTGCATCAGGATAACCTGCAATACAGCCATAACGTTCGACTAGTGATTGCAGTGCTTGGAATGCCCAATCGCTCGGTTTGATATCGGAAAGTTGAGAAACAGAATTTACTTGTCCTTGTAAATTTTTATCAGCATCTACTGCACTCGAATTATTTTCTAGAGGCACTGCCCAAACTGCTGGAACTGTCAAAAATAAGACAATAAAGCTATGAAAAACAACTTTGAACATTGACTTATTACTTAAAAATGCTTAAATTCTGGCTTTGTAACTAAGGAATCGCGCAGAAATAAATTATCTATTTGCTGAGGGACAAGAAAGATTCGAATGATCCGATAGTTCTATCCCTTATGAAACTCACATAAGAGCTAGCTACCGCTAGGACTTTTATCATGCCCCCATATCAGTTATCGTACTACAGTAACTGGTGTTCCCAGACTGACCTGATCGAATAATTCTTTAACATCGTTGTTGTACATCCGAATACAACCGTGTGAGGCAGCCTTACCTACTGAATCAGGATTAGGGGTACCGTGAAAGCCAACCCAATTTTTACCGTTTGTCCAAAATCCAATCCAGTATTTGCCAAGTGGGTTTTCAGGGTCTCCTCCTGCGATCGCCTTACCTGTAAAAGGGTTTATCCAAGTAGGGTTTTCCAGCATTGTACGGACTCGGAAAGTACCAATTGGACTGTCCCAGCCTTGGCGGCCTACTGCTATAGGATAACTTTTAATTCGGGTTTTTCCTCGATAGAGGGTTACTCGACGGTTACGAATGCTGATCTCTAGGTGAAGAGGTTGAATAATTAAATTATTAATATTATTTGTTTGAGAAACTAAATTGTTGGTTGAAGTATGAGAAGTCAGTCTTATTTCCGAAGCTAACAACATAGCCGAATTAAAATTTAATCCAGATACACAAATAAAAACCAGTAATTTATCTAATTGCTTGAACATTTTAGAAAATATTTTTTTTGCAATCAATACTTGAGTACCCAATTAATAATCTATTGTTTAATTCTTGAGTTTATATTATCATATTGCATATTTCTTCAATAAATTAATCCTGATAAAAAAATAGTTTGTTTAACCACTAGATATAAAGAATGATTGGTTAATAGAGGTCAAATAAAATTTTCAAAAGGTGTTGCAGTAGAAATCGAATCGATTGGCAGCACATCTCATCTTTTCTACTGCATTTACTGTTGATAACAGCCATTATCTGCTGAAATGATCTCTAACTAGAGGCAGCAAGCTTTACAAACTCACTAGTCCGTGTAGGACTAGTAAATTACCATAGCGCTCTGACACCTCCACCAGTATTTTGTCCACCGGTTGTGTTGTTACCATCTGTATTTTGTTGCGTTCCGGTAGTGCCGTTATTTGGATACTGTTGCGTTCCGGTAGTGCCGTTATTTGGATACTGTTGCGTTCCGGTAGTGCCGTTATTTGGATACTGCTGTGTTCCGGTAGTGCCGTTATTTGGATACTGCTGTGTTTCTGTGTTAGAACCACCTGTAGATTCCCCTGCTTGGGAGTACAATCTATCGCCTATACGAGCTTGACTAGTTTCCAAATTTCTAGAGCTAGATTGGGACAGAGCATATACTGGAAGACTCATTAAAACAGCAGTACTAGCAACTCCCACGAGGCTAGCAACTATTTTGAGCAAATTTTTACTGTGGTTTATATTCATTGGGATCTCCTGAGTTTGAAATTAAATGGTTCTGATGCTACTAAGCACTTTGCTGAGATTTAGAAAATTTTTTCTCTATTTCTCAACTACAGCTAATGTTCTCAACTCAAAGTATTAAGATATATGCTGTTACTTAACTAATAAATTAACTGAATTATTTTTCTTATCCTTCTGTCTAAAGTCTAGTCTGGCATTAAAATAAATTGTGATATCTTAGACAATTTTTGTTTAATTTTTTTAATTAATCTATTACCTTAGATGGACTTTGAATATATTGCTTTATAGAGAAAATTAATGTTTTAAACTTCTTAACATAAATCTGAAAATAACACAATTATTTATGGGTATAGTTAAATTCAGCTTGCTGTCACGAAGAGGTTGTTTGAAAAGTATTTTGCTGTGATTTAGACACTTTGAGATCTCCCCTAACCCCCCTTAAAAAAGGTGGGAACCGGAATCAAAGTCCCCCTTTCTAAGCAGGGCTGTTTCATTCCATTTCAAACAGGATTTGTCAAGATGGTGAGCGAGAAAATTGTAAGTGAGGGTGACGAGAAGATGAACTTTTAAGCACTTGAACAACAGTAAAATTGTTCATTTTCCTGGCACGCTGGTAACAAAATAATCAATTTTAAATCGCTAGAACCCTTGATGTTTAGCGCTCTTTAGGGAATGAAACAGCCCTGCCCTTTCTAAGGGGAACTTTGGAGGATCTAGAACTTTTGATACTGACAAGAGGACTTTCCAAACATCCTCTAAGGGCAAAACTATTACCGGGTAATTCTAGAGGATTAAATGGTTTAGCGATCGCACTTATCATTCCCATCTGGTACAGGGACGGCTCAAAACAGCTTGTCAATGTACTCTTGTGGGTCACTGTGTTTAGCTGTTAGGTGGATGCAAATTACATATCTTCTAACTCTATTCCTTTGGTTTCTTTAATAAAAAAGAGAATGAAAAAGAATGAGGTAGCTGCCGCAATTGTATAGAGTCCATAGGCAGAACCTAGACCGAAATATTGGAGTATGGGAGGAAATGTTGTGGAAATAAGGAAATTCGCAACCCATTGCATTGCAGCAGCAATCGAAAGTGCAGCGGCTCGAATTTTGTTATTAAACATTTCTCCCAACAGTACCCAAACCACTGGCCCCCAGGAGAAACCGAAGCAAAATACATAGAGGTTGGCTGCGATGAGAGCCATAGTCCCGGCGCTTCCGGTGAGATTGGGGTTCCCAGCAGCATCGAGAGGAGCATTACCAAAGAGATAAGCCATCGTACCCAATGTTAAGGTCATGCCAATCGACCCTATTATCAGTAAGGGCTTGCGACCAAATTTATCTACGAAGGCGATCGCAATCAGTGTTGTAATAATATTGACGGCTCCTGTAATCACCGTAATGCTTAGGGAATCTTTTTCTGAGAACCCAACGGCACGCCACAAAACGCTGCTGTAGTAGAAGATTACATTAATTCCAACAAATTGCTGTAATACAGATAAGCCGATTCCTATCCAAACAATCGGAAGGAGTCCGCCACTTCTGCTTAAGAGGTCAGAAAATCTCGGTTCGCGTTCTCGAAGCACTGTCTGCCGAATTTCTTGGATTTTTGCCAGCACATCGCCCCCCAAAATCTTGGTCAGAACGTTAGCAGCTTCTGGCTCTCGTCCTTGAGCAACCAAGTACCGGGGAGATTCGGGAATCATCAAAGCTGACATTCCATACAGCACGGCGGGAGGAATTTCTGTCCAAAACATCCAGCGCCAAGCGGCTATACCAAACAAAAACGGCGACTCGGCTGAACCTGCTGATACAGCAATAAAGTAGTCGCATAGCAGTGCAATAAAAATTCCAACTACGATCGCTAATTGTTGCAGAGATCCCAATCTCCCTCGCAAATGGGTGGGAGAACATTCGGCAATGTAAGCTGGCGCGATTACACTAGCAACACCAACTGCAATGCCACCCAATACCCGCCAAAAGATGAAATCCCAGATCCCGAAGGCAATTCCAGAGCCAATAGCACTGATGGTAAACAACACCGAAGCTGCTACCATTGCTTTGACTCGACCATATCGGTCTGCAATTTTCCCTGCATAGAAGGCTCCTATCGCAGACCCTAACAATGCTAGGGAAACGGCAAGACCCGTTAACACACTGTTGGCGTTGAAGGCTTTGGCAAGAGCGCCAACCGCACCGTTGATCACTGCGGTGTCAAAACCGAATAGAAAGCCGCCGAGGGCAGCAGCACCAGCAATCAAAATCACATAAAATGTGCTGGATTTACGACGAGTAGTAGTGGAGGTCATAGTTTATATATTGGGAATGGGGAATGGGGAATGGGGAATAGGGAATTGGGAATTGGGAATGGGGAATTGGGAAT
>NZ_JACKZS010000300.1 GCF_014222285.1 Nostoc sp. UCD121 | reverse complement strand
TTAACCTTTTAAGAGAATTTTACGTTACTGAATGTAATCTCTACCGCCAGATAGATAAAAATCTCTTAATATCAAGCAAACATCTTTATAAAATTGGGTGGTTGAGCGCACTTTTGGTTGGCTCATGGGGTGTCGGCGGTTGCTCAGAGACTATGAGTTATTGCCCGAAACATCAGAGACGTTTATCTACCTTGCTACGATCCGGATCATGGTGAGGCGATTGGCATCAAATGTTACTCTTCAAAACTTTTCAAACACTCTCTTAGCTCGACTTTATGCATTTTTTTTCACAATGCGATACTCCTGCGGAGTCGTTGCACGAACGCTTAAGCTGAAACCTTTGTAGGACAGTAGTTTTACTTTTTTAACTTAATCGATGATCTGTGATACCAAAAAAGTATTTGCCAAAAAGCTAGGGTTTTTTCCGGGTAAAGGAAGCGAGTTCTTAATTTTGGATAAAGTCGAGCTTAGGCTGTCTCAAAACCGACGACTCAAACCTTCATTCTTTCGTTAACTGACAAAAGTTTTCGATCTACTGACTCTGACTCGCAAAATATAAAGCATATACAAAGTTCAGTGCTTATGTATAGATTTGTTAGCAACAATATAAAGAATATGCAAAGATATTCGTCTAAATCTACAAATTTAAGTAAATACTCTAGATTAATTTAGTATGATGTTATCTGAAGATATTTCCAATTGTAAGCCAGATACCCAAGGGCGTTCGCCTACAAAAAAGGCATAGAGATTATTTATCCTATTCTTGTTAAGTGTTCCCTATTTTCAAACTAGTACGACTTAAGCATTCGCCCAACCCAATTATCAAATTTTGGTTTGGGACATTCGAGCTTGGCTTTTCAAGTATTTTTCAGTAATGTTGAGGCTAAATGCTTAACAAAACTATTGAAGAAAGACACTTAAAACAAGCCTGAAACTAATTGTTTTTGTGAATCTACATCCTCACAAATGTGTACGGTGCTTAAGACGTAGATAGCCCTCAATAGTTGGATAAATACTACTTGCAAGCAACTTAGAAGGAGATTTTTCATCAAAACGTTCTAATTTTCCAACGTGATATAAGGTATGCCGAAATATGATGCTTTCGGCGAAATGTTATGCGCTCAGACAGCACTCACAGCAAATAGAGAACTTCATTTACCGCAAAAATCAATTCAGGTAAGAAAAAGTTATGTCAAATATCATTGGAACCAACGCAAACGATACCCTAAATGGTAGTAGCGATGCCGACACAATTAATGGCAAAGCTGGGAATGATGTCATCACAGGGAATGATGGCAACGATACCTTAACAGGTGAGGATGGTAATGATTTTATCTCTATCTTTGGCGATGGAAGCAACTTCTTTAGCTCCGGTAATAATACCTTTAATGGTGGCGCTGGTGATGATACCTTGGAAGCTATATCTTCAACAGGTGATAACATCCTCAATGGAGGGGATGGCAATGATTCTCTGACTGTCACTGCCTATAGCGATAACTATGAAACTTCCGTATTTGGCAATAACACTCTCAATGGAGGGAATGGCGATGATTCCTTTTCTATTGTCTTATATCCGTCCCCATCTTCTTTCATAACTCAAACAGTAGATGGGGGGAGAGGTAATGATTTGTTAGACCTCAGATTTATTGAGCCTGCCGGGGCAATCACAACGACTTTCAATACTGCCACAAACACCGGATCCATCGCACTAGACAAGAATCTGATTAACTACAACAATATTGAAAGCTTAGTGATTACAGTGCTTTCAGGTCTGACAAAGTACAATGACTTAATTGTGGGCAGCAATGGCAATGATACGCTTTCTGTGGGTGTTATTGGCAATGATACCCTAGATGGCGGTACAGGTGACGATTTGTTAAATGTCTTAGGCTACGATCCGAATGCAACTAGCGGAATCACTTCGACTTTCAATCCTAGTACTAAAGTTGGCTCAATTTCGGTAGATACCAATCGGATTAACTACAAGAATATCGAGCGATTAAATATTATAGACAGTCAATACAATGACTATATTGTGGGAACCAATGGCAACGATACGATAAATGAAAGCTCTGGAGGTGGCAATGATACGGTAGATGGCGGTATGGGTGAGGATTTGTTGAGTTTCGGTAATGCTGCTGGAAAAACCACTTCGACTTTCAATGCAACTACTAACACTGGAGTAATTACTGCCGGCACAAGTCAAGTTAGTTACAAAAATATCGAAAAATTAACTATTATAGGTTCTTCCTTCGATGACTTAATTGTGGGAAGCAATGGGAATGATACCCTCTACGGAGGTGGTATTGGCAATGATACCCTCAAGGGTGGTGCAGGTAACGATAGCTTAAGTGGTGAAAATTCATTAGGCAATAGCTTACTTTCTGGCGACGATGGCAATGATTCGCTTAGTGTCTCTGGGGACGTGTTCATATACCGAGGAGAAGCTTTCGTAAATTTTGTTTCTGGCAATAATACCCTCAACGGTGGTGCTGGTGACGACAATTTAGTTACTCAGTTTTCAGATGGTAATAACCTGCTTGTTGGTGGCAGTGGTAATGATTCTCTGTTTGCCTTTGACCCATCATCTTTATATGTTTCCTATGGAGTTGATGGGATCTCTGGCGATAACACTCTTAACGGTGGCGCTGGTAATGATTACTTGAATGTTAGCAATTCATCAGGCGATAACACTCTTAACGGTGGCGACGGCAACGATATTCTCACTGCTTCTGGTGCTACTGGTAAAAATACCCTCAAAGGTGGAAATGGCAATGATACGCTTATAGGTGGCAAAGGTAATGATAGCTTAATAGGAAAAAGTGGTACTGATACCTTTGTTTTCAATAGTTTCAATGAAGGTAGCGATCGCATTTTTGATTTCCACACCGCTAATGAAGTAATTCAAGTCTCGGCTTTTGGTTTTGGTGGCGGCTTATCAGCAGGTATACTATCTGCTAGTCAGTTGAAAATCGGAACATCTGCAAACACTAGCGAAGAGCGATTTATCTACAACAGCGCTACAGGTGGATTGTTCTTTGATACTGATGGCAGTGCGTCTGGGTTTGCTCAAGTACAATTTGCACAACTATCTACTGGATTGTCACTAAGCAACAGCAATTTTGTGGTTAGTTAATCCGAGTAGTGCGGGAGCAAGTCACCAAGTGGTCAGGTTTGCGGGGTGCTATTTTTAGCATCTCGCATCTGTTTTGCTCAATGCAAATTCTTTTGGGAAGCGATCGCATCTCACGCCATCCATTCCACCCAATGGGGAGCATCTGCCAGCAGTTGAGCAAATTTGTCAGGGCTTGCGTCTTCAAACTCCAGCATCACGCCGCAACGCTCATCACTCGTCAACTTACTGAGTAATTCTTTTACAGCATCAACCCCATTCTCTACACGTTCAATCGCTAACTGAGCATAATATTTAACCCGCTTCCACCAAGAATCACCGAGTTCTACCTCTGTGTCCATACCCCCCCCCAATTATTATCTCCACTTCATTATTGGGGGGTGTGGACGGCGATGAAGAAGGCATGGGAGCAAGGGGGCAGGGGCTAGGGTGTTGACTTTGTGAGAAATTGGCTCAAAAGTTTTCATGCAGTTTCTGTGTCGTCATTTGAAGCAAAAAACACGGTTCTTCTCTTTGAAAGCATAGATCGACCAAAAACTTGATCAGACCAAGCTTCAAGATCAAGGTACCGAACTGTTTCTAAGGCAAGTTTTACAACAGATCCTGTCAACTTCATAGTAGATAAAGAAATGCTCAAAATCATCTGACCTATCTGTTTAAGAGGACATCGAGCAGAAAACTGTTTATATTTGCCAAAAAGCGATTCAATCACATCAGAAGTTGCAAGAATTGTATGTCCTGGCTGAATTTTAGAGCTTTCAATTGTCAAATATTCTATAATTTTTAGTTGAAAGCTAACTAAAGAATTAGTTTCCATTGATAACTGCTGTAAATTCAAAAAGCTGCTTGATTGTTCATTAAGCCCACAAATTTTAAGTTGAGTCTCTACAGTTCGAGTCATTTTAACCATCAGCTTCCAAATGCTGAGTGATTGTTGGTAATTGATTAACCATCCTAATTTATCTTTCAATTTCTGGTGCAAAACGGAAGACTCAATATTTGGTAAAAGTTCTACTATTGTGTCTACTGGAGATTCTAAAATTTTAGTAGCCCAATTAATCAACCTTTCAATATTAAAATAACGACATTGTGAACGTTGAGATGGGGGAGATAAAAAAGATAACTCTGTTTGTTGTAGTTGTTGCCGACATCGTGTACATTGCTGGATAAAAGACTGATATTTCTCATCGGCTACTAACTCATGCTTGAGCAATAAAGCCATTGCATGAGTCACATCATAGGTGTAAATTACTTCCGAATAATTTTCTTGATACAACTTGATTCCTTTTTGGATATCACTGCCGTGGTCAGCTATTATTTGTATTGGACGACCAACTTTTTTTGTTAGTTCAGAGAGTTTTTGCTCGATTATCTCTCCCTTCGTCGAACACATAATTTCTAATGCAAGAAGTTCAACATCTTGATGTCTTAATCCTCGTTTTAAAGGAAAAATTTCTGACTCAAGTAGTTGTTGTGAAACTCCCAACACTACAAAAGCTTTTTCTGATCCTAGTTCTACAGTCAAATCTACGATAAAGATCCAATCACTTCGATATTCTTTTTCTCTGTTGAGTTCGTATAGCCCAATTCGCCCTAACCATTTTCTAATACTACTAAAGCTTGGAGTCTCATGTTTGGAAAAATCAACGTACAACTCAAAAGTTTTCTCAACTCCTCGCAAACTATTGCCACAACTGATAACTTGCTGTACTGATATTTGAATTGTTTCGACTGAATAATGATGTCCCTTCGCTGTCTGAACAAGAGCCTGTCCACTTGTTTCCAAATTACCTAGAGCGCTTGTAACTATCTCTTTTTTTTTCGTCTCCTATCTCAATATTCTGTTTGAGTAGCTTTGATTCTGCAATTTTTGCTCTGCTTTTCCAATAGTCTCGTGAGGCTGATAAATCTCTAACTTTTATTTCTAATGCTCTAAGTTTTTTCTGTTTTTCCAAAGCTCTCTCTTTCCAATTGTCTCGACCGTTGCGAAACAATCTTGCTAATCGGCTGGTTGGGCTTTTAAACTCTTGCATTAACTTTTGTCAAGCTACGTACTTCTTGCATGAAAATTTACCACCTTAAAACCCTTCGAGTCAACACCCTAGGCAGGGGCCTTCAGCCCCTGAACTTAATCCCATTGAAAGGCTTTGGCAGCTCCTCAAGAAACCACTCAAAAATCAACTTTTCTCTTCTTTACAAACTTTACGCGATCGCATCCAAGAAATATTTGACCAACTTACACTTGAGCAGGTAATATCTGTCTCTTCTTATAACTTTATTTTAGAAGCTCTTTTCTATGCAGCTTCATATTAAATTGGTATAACATAGTTAATAAGGCGAAGAAAAATGACAACAGACTTAGTTACTTATTACGGACAAACAGACTTAATTAACCAACTGATTGATAACTACGGCGGACACTTAGAGAAGTTAGACAGAGAAACAAAACTGTTATTACGGGTAACTTTCTTAATTTACGTCTCATTACTTGACAGGTTAGCTAGGTTTTGGCGTAAAATTGCAAGTGATTGCTCAAAGAATTGACCATCTGGCAAAGCTGCCCAATTAATTAGAGTGACAGCAAGTGTCATACTGTCTAATTTTTCTGGTGCTTCGGTTTCTAGATAGCGCTGCAAGATAGTTAACTCATCAGCGACAAAACCAGGGTCAAGGCGATCATCACTGGTAGACTCATATACAAGGTGCGATCGCATCAATGCACCTTGATCATTATCTGGACTTACTAAGCGTAATGCAACAATAATCTCCTCACCTGTTTTCACAGACGGAATCAGCAATACCCTGGTTGAGGCATCTAACAAATCTCCTGATTGTACTAGAGAGCCATTCACAAAAATTTTGACATCTTTTGCCCACCAAGTTAACCCCAGCCGTAATGCTAAATCAGTCAAAGGATAGCCATGCAAATCTTCAGGGATAATAAATTGTTGAGCAAGCCATAACACTTGACCACCAGCAGGTATGGTAATGTGTCCTTTGACATTGAGTTGAGCGATCGGCCAGTTCAAAATTTGTGTAGAGATGCCGATATTGGCATCGGGAGTATCTGAGGAGCAATACCGCCAACTGATTTGAACATTGAGCCGAGCCATTTGGTTCAATCTTTCAATAGCTTCAGAAATTAGGCTACTATCCATTTGGAAAATAAATAATTTTTATTGAGCGATGAGTTCTTTTAAAGCTAACTCTACACCTTTTTGAAATGCTAGATGCAAGCGACGTATTTTTGAATCCATCTGGCATTTTTGGTAGTACTGCAACAACTTTTCTGTCCAAGATTTTTTCTCAGGAACTTTACCCTGTTGAAAAAAATTTAGGATTGTGTGAGAATAACCCATTCCTTGAGATAATTTTAATAAATAATTTTCTTGAAGACGATAAGCCGAAATTAAGTGAGTCAACATAATTACACCGCACAAGTTCCACCAATATTTTAGTATCAAATATTACCGTTATTAAATAGTAAATTCTTATAGTAAGAGTGATTACTACTCATTCCAATCAACCAGCACCCCATCGACAATCGCAATTCCCCACTGCGGAAACTTCGCCAACAATTTCTTGATCACAATCTATTTTGGCTGAGTCATCTGTATATGCAGA
>NZ_JACKZS010000299.1 GCF_014222285.1 Nostoc sp. UCD121 | reverse complement strand
GTGGAGAACTCGGCTATATGTTTCTATTCAACCAAAAAATTAAATTTTTATTACTAAATTAAATTTTTTTCTTTTAGCATGAGCCGTTACTAAAAAATTGATGATTTTGTTATTTTGGATGTTGCGTTATATATATCTAAAGTAATAAGTATACTCAGCCTATAGTAATATTTTTGGCTATGGTGGAAATTTCTCCACTAAATATCCACTATTTACTAATAACTATTGAAGTATTAGAAAAAGGAATTATTGAAAAACAGGAGGCATGGATCATGACTCAGTTAACTCAGTTAGTGTCAGCAGGTGTATCTTTACTAACTTTAAATTTAACAGTACTTGTAGTTGGTGCATTAGACACCTATGCTCAATCTTCTCCTGCAACTACCTTTAGTGATGTTCAACCTAATTACTGGGCACAGCCGTTTATTCAAGGTTTGGCTGCAAGAAATATTGTAACTGGATATCCTGATGGTACATTTCGGCCAGAACAGCCAGTAGACCGAGATGAGTTTGCAGCAATCATTCGTAAAGCTTTTGAGCAACCACCAATTCGCCAAATACAAAGTGGTGCTGTATATAAAGATATTCCTGCTAACTATTGGGCTACTCGTCCTATTGAAGAAGCATATCAGCAAGGATTTATGTCAGGTTATCCTGGTGGTTACTTTCGTCCCAATCAATCAGTTTCTAAGGTTGAGGCAATAGTTGCTTTAAATAAAGGTCTGAATCTAACTAGTGGTACATCAGCAGTTACTGTACCTACAATTACGCAAAGAGTAGTTACCCAAAAAACCACACAAAAAGCTGTAAAAAGACGTATTCTCATGCCGCTTGGATTTACTGCTTTAATGCAACCTTTATTAATACCAAAAGCCCAAGCTGTAGCAGCTAATACTGTGAATCTTAACCGTCCAGCATCATTTATTATTACGAACACTTACGCAGATGCCAATAAGATTCCGCAATATGCCGTTGGAGATGTAGCAACAGCAACTAAAAAAAATATAGTGGTGAATTATCCAAATCCCAAAGTTCTTAATCCAAGTAAAGCTGCCACGCGAGGAGAAATTACAGCTTTAATTTATCAAACTTTAGTTTCCCAAGGAAAGATAGAACCAATTGCCATTAATTTACCTGCCCATCAGTATATTGTTCGTACTCCTGTCAACAAACAAAATGCTCAATAAGCGCGAACTCATCGAAGAGTTTTGCTTATTTAAGGTCTAATAACTTAGTTATAAGCCTCTATAATTTTATGCAGAGGTTTACTTTTGGTTTGATTAACCCTAACTTTTTTAAACCATTAACTCCACAGTAACCCTCTTCTGTCACTCTCCGAAAACATTTGCCTTTTCTAAAATCTAGAGCTTTTGTATAGCAAGCGATTGCACGATTCTTTTCTAATAGTAAATACAAGACCCATTTTTTTCTAATAGTATAGCTTGTATTGATTGCCTCATGAGGCTTCTAGCGATCACCCTCCCGGAGAGTGACAGGAGAGGGGTAAGCTGTCGCGCATTTAATTTGCACAACTAGGGCGGGCAGATGCCCATCCTACAATAGATTCATTTTTTTTGAGGATGCAAATTAAAAGATTTTTAGCTTAATGATTTTTTAGACATTAATATCTTTCTTGAGAAAGAAGGAGTAAAAAATTATATCTTTACAATTTTAAATATAGATATAGGAGGAAAAAGAATATGGCTCTATATAAACTGGAAGACTTTGCTGGTAACTATGGTGATGCAGATTTTGATAACTATGATGTTAAGGATTTTGATGTCTATTCAGACATAAATGACGATAAAGTTGGGACTGTCAAACACATCTTGGTGGATGATTCGGGACATTTCCGCTATTTAGTTGTTGATACAGGTTTTTGGTTCTTTGGTAGACAAGTATTGTTACCAATTGGGCGTTCCCGAATAAGCTATAGCAATCGGCGCGTGTATGCTATTGGGCTGACAAAGGAGCAAGTAGAAAATTTACCAGATTTTAATGATTTGGAACAGATTGATTACGATTATGAGGAACAGGTGCGTGGAGTTTATCGTACTCCAGTAAGACAAGCACCTTTAAATACATCAACACCTGTAGAGACATCGATACCTGTAGATGCTCCACCAGCCTCTAGCGATCGCGCAAGAGTTACTCCTGATCGTAATACATATACGTATAAAGATGAACCAAATCTTTACGATATGAATCAGCAGGATCATCAAAACCTAAAACTATACGAAGAACGTTTAGTTGCCAATAAATCCCGTGTTAAGACAGGAGAAGTATCTGTTGGCAAGCACATTGAAACTGAGACGGCAAGGGTTGCTGTACCAGTTGAAAAAGAACGCGTAATCATTGAACGTACTACTCCAGAACAGGCTGGTAGAACTGTATCGCCTGCTGAAGCTGACTTCCGTGAAGGAGAAGTTACTCGTATGGATCTTTATGAAGAAACCCCTGATATTCAGAAGGAAGCCGTTTTGCGTGAAGAAGTGAAAATTAAGAAAGTAGTTGAACAGGATACAGTTGAAGCCGAAGATACTGTTCGTCGTGAGGAATTAGACGTTAACACGAATGATGAGCGATTGCATGAGAGAAGAAGCTAAATGATGGCTTTGAGATAACTGCCAATGAAATACCCTCGCACTTAGAGAAGCTAAGTGCGAGGCAATTTTTTACAGTTAATTTAGATGCGTTTGCCCTGCCTATGGTGGGGCGTAGCCCATCGCCCTCCAACTATTAGGGAATGGCAAAATATTAAAATAAATCAATCCTTCAAGAATACCCGCAGCACCAGGGTAGTGAGCTAAAAAGTGCCAAGGGTAATGTGTCTTGTAATACCACCACAGAAGTTCTGTTTGGGCATTAGCAACGATAATCCCAGCTGATGGCTGTTGAAATAAACTGATGTCATTTCCAGAACCTCCACAGATAACGGTTGTATCTAATTGCGCTTGTAGCAATTCTTGCAGATATGCAGTTGCTTCACCTTTGTTACTGTTCTTGGGTATGATATCAACATCCCGCCCATTGCTGAAAATCACCTCAGCCTGCAATCCAGTAAAAGTTAACAAATCCTGCAAATCATGGATAACCTCAAGTGGCGCATCCATATCTAGGCAAAAGCTTAATTTATAGGGGGTTTGTTCGCTGTCGGGTTGGGGTATCAGTGCCGGAAAGTAACTAGCAATTGTCCAAACTGCATCCCAATCCCAATCTTTTGAGATTTGATTTGCCCAATCTTTTTCTAAAAGCACACCCTGTTGATAAATTTCAGTACCTACACTAGCGATTAAATAATCGGGTTTCAAAAGTTGTGCTTTTGTTATTATCTGACGACTAGAAGCATAAGAGCGACCAGTAACATAGACTAAGTAAATCTGATTACGTATAGCTTCTAGCCTTTGGTTTAAAGCAGCAATAGCTCGATTGTTACCAACCAAGGTATTATCTAATTCAATCACCAAAAGCAGTTTCATATTTGCTTCCACTAAAACAGTACAGTATTGATAAACCTCTTTCTCCTTGCTCCCAGCAAGAACTGCGGTATTAATGATAAGTCTTTAATCGGAAACGTATTATTTAACTGGTTGCCCACTGCACAATGCCATTAGAAAAAGAGTCAATTAATTTTTCTAGAGCTTTAATTTCATTGGATTTCAAAACTTTTGACTTCAACAAACTTTGGATTTGTCTTTCCAAATCTGGAGTTAACTTTCTAGTTTGAATAATTTCTTGAACAAATGTATCAAGTGTTAAAGATTGGTAGAGTTCGTGAACTTGGGCGGCAACTCCCTGAGTGCTAAAACGAGACTGAACCCAATTTTGTGCAGCATTGCCATAGCTTTCTTTGAGAGTTGGGTTTTGTAATAGACTATGAATAGCGATCGCCAATGCTTTAGAATCACGAGGAGGAACTAAAAATCCAGTTTCACCATGCACCACCGTATGCTGCAATCCTCCCACATTGCTAGCAATTACAGGTGTTCCGGCTGCCATTGCTTCAATCGCCACTAAACCAAAAGGCTCGTAGTAACTCGGTACAACGCAGATATCCCCTGCGGCGTAGTAAGTAGGTAACAGCGCTTGAGAAATTCGTCCAGTGAAAACTGTAACTGCTTCCAATCCCAGGTCGTTCACCAAAGTTTGAATGCGTTGTTGTTCTTGGAAGTCTGCTCCATCTTCACGGCTACCACCAACTAGATAGAGTTGAAATGCTGAAGGCAAATTGGCGCAAGCTCTGACTAGGGTTTCAACTCCCTTGCGTGGGTCAAAGCGTCCTACATACAAGATTATCTGAGAATCTGCATCAATTCCCAACTGTTGGCGAGCAACTTCTTTACTTACAGAACCAAAGTGTTCAGTATTAATCCCGCAGGGAATGACTTTAATACGTCCATACTGCGAAATTAACTGACGTAAATCTTCCGCTTCTTGAGGGCTAGTGGATATTACATAATCTGCTTGTTCTAAAATTGCCCTCTCCACACAATTACGAATTGCAGCAATCTGCGGCGGATTCTCCACATTACTATATTTAACTGCCCCTATAGAGTGATAGGTATGAACTTGAGGTAATCCCAATCGAGATTTAAGTTCTAATCCTACCCAAGCAGAAAGCCAATAGTTAGTGTGAATCAAGGCATAGCTGCGCCCTGTTCGTTGTTGAAAATTCAGCCAGGCTTCTACAAATTCTGGTAAATATTCAAATAAATCGTTTCTAGTAATGAATTCTGCTGGCCCAGCATTTAAACGAATAGTGCGACACCCTGGTGCTAATTCCACAATTTCTTCTTGGTCGGGGTATTCGCGTCGTGTGAACATATCAACCTGACAGCCGCGTTTTGCTAATGCTAATCCCAATTCTCGCACGTAGACATTTTGACCACCTGCCCCTTCTTTACCAATTTCAGCTGTCGGATCGCCATGAACTGAAATTAGGGCATAAATGGGTTGAGAATTTGGCGTTTCTGAAGCAGAATTTTCTAGAGATTTAACTAAATTTAAAGAAGGAAGAGTATTCATAATCAAAATTCACTATGGTATGTGGTACAAAAATTCACAGCTAGGTAACTTGGAGAAAAAATTATTTATTAAGTTACCTATCATCGAAAGAAACGTGTAAAAACCTTCTAGGAAACATAAACGAATGGCTTCTACTTGATTTTTGATTATTTGGAGAGCATTCTGGAAGAGAATCAATTAATAACCGTATTGCTTCATAAATTGATATTTGATGATATCCTGCATAAGCTCTAAGCTTGCGATACTCTTTACTGGTAATAACAATATTGGAAATATTTATTGAAAAATGGGTCATAAAAATTTCCTTAAAACTGAAATAAACTTACCAAAATGCTTTCGTTCCGAGATGTTACATTTTAGAAGTTGAAATATCGGTGAGAAATCGGTGAGAAATCGGTTATTAATAAAAAAATGCTATCTAAATCAATTTCTATTTAATTTAAAAATATCAAATATCTAAGCTAAAACACATCTAATTTGCAGATGGAAATTTTCTCAATATCTTGTGGGGTGGGCAACATTAGCGCCCTGATTATGCAACTTGAATGCTGATTAGCTTATGGTTGCGGTGTCGGAACGACCGTTGGAGGGTTAGTGGATCTTGGTATGACTAACAAATAAAAATATACAGAGCAACTAAATTTATTTATGGTTACTGAGCTTGTTGAAGTATGAGCCTGAAACTGATGAGCAAATTGTTAGCTCTGGATGGACAACCGCGATCGCTATCTATATCCTCAAGGCGATCGCTATTACTGTGAGTCGTGATTTTTAGGCGATCTCTCTTTTGCTCTTAATATATCGTATATTAGGTATTGGAGCCTAGATCAAATGTCTAGACTTTTAAACTTCATGTAATTACTACAAGAATTTAACCGTGATTACAAATGCTAGTAGCCTTACCCTTGGCGCTCTCCGTCAAACTTTTGGCTTGAGACTCGACTCTAGCGATCGCTTTTTTGATGAATGGTTAAATAATGCGCCGACTCTAACCGAAACGGAACTACAAGGACTAGATCGCCTCACTCGAAACTATACCTATCTCAGTCAAGAAGAACCACCTCTCGAAGAAATTGTTAAGCTTGTAGTTATATCACCATTGCTAGATTTAGCAGGTTTCTATCAGTTTCCTTTTTTGGTAAAAGCAGAAGTAAGTACCAATATCGAAGTTGCAGACGAAGCTAATGCTATTGCAGTTCAAGGCAGGATTGATATTTTGGTGATTCAAGATAGTTTTTGGATTTTGGTAATCGAGTCAAAGCCTGCAAGACTAGACGTTACGGCGGGAATTCCCCAAGCACTTACTTATTTATTGAGCGCTCCCAACTTACAGTCAAGTTGTTATGCAATGGTTACAAACGGAAGAGAAGTATTGTTTTTGAAATGCGATCGCCACCAAAATATCCCTCAATATACTAGATCCAATACTTATCGGTTACTTGAAAATACATCAGAACGTATCCAAGTTTTGCAGGGACTTAAACAAATTGGGGCTTATATTGGCGATTTGAGGAGTTAGGCGATCGCTATTTCTGTGAGTCGTGATTTTTAGGCGATCGCTTAATAATTACTTGTCTTTGCGATTGCTGATAACTTCTCGGAAATCAGCAACCAAGCCAAGCATTTCTGGTAGAACAATCTCGGCTAGAAACAGACAGCCAAGCAAGCGTACTGCTCGGCATAATGTCCCCATTCATTGGGTCGCGGCTAACGACGTTAATTTTCAGAACCCGCACGGATTGCAATACTGCTCGGTTAAGGGAAAATAGATAGTGGAATAAATCATAATTTGTTCGCGTGTGGCTTACGAGAACAAAAA
>NZ_JACKZS010000298.1 GCF_014222285.1 Nostoc sp. UCD121 | reverse complement strand
CAAATATTTCTAGTAAATTAAAAATTGTACCCACACAGTTAGAAGCTCGTTCTCAAATAGATATTAAGGCTTTCAACTACTACACCAAGGCTTTAGAATCTCTCGGTTTTATTAAAATTAATGACTTAGAACTGTTGTCAGAATCTTCCGTTATGTTTACTAGACTTTTTTCTCATCCAGAACATCTTTGTTTTGCAGAAGTTATGCAAGCACCTGGGCGTTCATTAGTATTTTGTGCGATTGAGAGTGCTTTAGAGCAAGAATGGTCAGTTAGTTTTAGAGATAATTCTTCTAATCAAGCGATTCTTTATGCCTTTTTACGCCGCCCAAGGAGGATAATTTTTGTTAAACAGGGAGTAACACCTAAAGAACTATTACGATCACATCTAAAATTTCGGCAGGAAATAATGCGTGACTTGAATTTACAGTTATTGACAGATATTTCTATGGAAGCTTATTATGAGCAATCGCAAATATCGAGGACACGTCAGAGAAAATCATTATGGCGCAAAAGTGTCATCATTGGACTGGTAGAAATGGGGCTTTTTAGCTTAAAATCTGAGGTTCAAAAGTCTCAATGGCTGGGAGATTATACCCGTTTAGCAGCTAGAAAAGGCTAATAGTCAGTAAATCGAAAAGAGAGCGATCGCCAATATTTTGCTAAATTAAAATGCATCTTTTGCTGAAATATATGTAAAACCGCGTCCTATTTTGGGTAATAAGACACGGTTTCATAAAAGTATTTAGTTATAATATTACAAAAATCAAAGTAAGATTTGATTTATACCAAAGTAATCCATTTACTGAGATTTATTTCCTGGTTGATTAACTTTCTCTGTTGTAGGAGAGATTTGGCGCTCGTAACTTGTCTTTTCTTGAGTTAGGGCGATCGCACTAAAGAAAATGGCACTTCCTACAGCCAAGGCTACCATAGGACGCTTGAGCAAGACAAAATCTCTGATAATCCTAGCTAAAGGTCTGCTTTGACGACGTAGCGACGAAGCAATCATCAGTTGTCTCCAAGTAAATGGATCGCGCACATAATGACCGCTTTGGCAAACGACTAGCCGTTCTTGGCAATAGGGACAGCAAAACAAGCCCATGCGCGTTTTAACTGGTTTGGGAGTGGCATTTCTTTGGCAAATTGGGCAAGTAACATAATGATTATCAAAGGTGTGTATATTCATTTACCTCGTCCGCCTAGTCCATTTACTCGCTCTATAAGAATAGCTATATTGAATTCCGATCAATACTTAGCAGACTTCCAAGTATGGTCTGACAACAGCCATAAATCATACATACATTGTATTACTACCAAGGATGGCTCAATGGTCGCAACACGAGTATAGCTAGATTTAGGCAAGGATGACTCCTAGTTAATGTTTGCAGGTGTATCCACCCAGACCACAAAAACTTTGTTGTCTCTAGAAAAAATAGTGTTGGCGCTCACTCGCACCCCACCAGGGATCTTTGCCCCTCAAATAACAATTGTCTCCCATTTAACCATTCTCCCCACAAAAATTTTGCACAATGACATTTTTTGCTAAAGCTTTGTAAATTAAGCAAATAAAGTCTACTTGTCTGGTTGCTAAATAATGGCTCACAATGAGAAGTAACAGATAAAAATTTAAATTTTTTCTTACATTTACCCCGCCTCTCAATGACTCTCCTGCCTCCCACTCAACTGAGGAAGGTAACGGAACAACCTGCATTTCCTACACCTTCTGCTCATTTAGCTCACCTAATTAATCGTTTTCAACCATCCCCAGAAACAGTTGTTCTGTTTTTAGCCATGCTCATTGGCGGTGGTACGGGTATGGGTGTAGTCACCTTTCACTATTTAATCCAGTTGATTCACCAGTTGATGCTGGAAAATTTAATGGGTCAAATCGGTGTCTGGGGTGCTTGGACTTTAGCCTGCGTTCCCACCCTTGGCGGATTAATCGTTGGCTTGATGCGCTGGCGCACTCAAGACTTTGGCCCTGGACTTTCATCTCTCATCGCCGCTTCTCAGGGAACAGAGATTAAGCGACCACTACGACCAGTTACGAAAATGCTGGCCGCATCTGTTTCTTTGGGGAGCGGTGCTTCTTTGGGGCCAGAGGGGCCGAGTGTAGAAATTGGCGCAAATTTTGGGATGTTGTTCTCTGTAATTCTTAATGTATCTCAAGAGCGACAACGTTTGTTGTTGGGTGCTGGCGCTGCGGCTGGACTGGCGGCGGGATTTAATGCTCCCATTGCTGGAGTATTTTTTGCCTTGGAAGTGGTGATGGGAGCGACATCTTTCGCTACTTCTGCGGTGAGCGTGGTGCTATTAGCGGCGGTGGTAGCAGCATTAATTGCCCAAATTGGTTTGGGGGCACAACCTGCTTTTGATTTACCTGCTTACCAAGTCCGCAGTCCTTTGGAATTACCCCTTTATCTTGGCTTGGGTTTAGGGGCCAGCCTTGTTTCTCTGGCTTATACTCAATTAATTCGTTTAGCAAAAGCCTGCTTTGCCGGAAAAGTTCGAGGTTTTGCCTTTTTGGGACGAATTCCTGAGCCAATTCATCCAATTATTGGCGGTGTGATAATTGGCGCAGTTGCTTTGCATTTCCCACAAATTCTGGGTGTGGGTTATGAAACTGTAGAAGCAATGCTTCAGGATGTGGAGTTTCCCCTCTCCTTGTTGGTGGTGCTGTTGGTGGTGAAACTATTGATGACTGCAATTAGTGCGGGTAGTGGTTTTATCGGTGGTTTGTTTGCACCAGCCATGTTTTTAGGTGCTTCTTTTGGTTCAGCGTATGCCAAACTTTTAGCTGTGGCATTCCCGACTATTTGCGATCAAATGGCGGCTCCCCCTGCTTACGCAATGGTAGGAATGGCAGCAGTACTAGCTGCTAGTGTCAGAGCGCCGTTAACGGCTATTTTAATGCTGTTTGAATTAACCCGTGACTACCGCATTGTTTTACCGTTGATGGCAGCTGTGGGTTTGAGTGTTTGGCTAGTGGAAAGGATTAAACCAACTTTTAACTCTAACTCTAATCTACAACAAATTGGTCTTTCAGAATTGAAAGATGAACAAGCGGAAATTGTGCAGCAAATTTTGGTAGAAGATGCTATGCACCCCTATCCCAAAAAATTACCTGCAACCCTTGGAGTTTTAGATGCAGCTGTAGAAATGATCCGCGATCGCACCCGGAGTGCTTTAGTAATTGATGCAGCCGAGCAATTAGTTGGTATAATCTCTCTGGAAGATATTAACCGTGCCCTTGCTCTTTGGCAAAGTTACCCGAATTCACTAACTGAAATTCCAGATAATTTATCCAGTCAAACTCTCATAGATATTTGTACTACTGAAATTCTCTATGCATGGCAGGATGAACTATTATCTGAAGCTTTAGATCGTATGAGTCTTCGAGGTTTACATCAATTACCAGTGGTGGCACGAGACAAACCCGATCGCATTTTGGGTTTACTAGAAAAAGAGCAAATTGCCTTAACCTGCAATTTAGCAGTTACGCGCAAGGCACTTCGCCATTATTTACCAGTCTTACCCACTACAGATATAGTCATTAGTCATTAGTAATTGGTCATTAGTCATTGGTCATTGGTCATTGGTTTTCACAAAGGACAAATGACAATTGACTAATGACCATTTATTAGGCCGTGGCTTCTATAGCTTCATCACCTTCCCGATCTTCTGGATCTACCTGTCTCAGACGAATGTGCTTTTTGCCTAAAGTGATGATAAACTCATCTCCTGGTTTCAGATTCATCTGTTTTGTATAAGCTGAACCTATAAGTAAATTACCATTCGATTGCACACTAATTCTATAGCTAGCACTACGTCCACCACGCCCATTAGCACTTGGTGTACTGTCCAACTGAATCCCTTCAGCATCAATTAGGGCATTTAAGAACTTCATCATATTGACGCGCTCTATACCATTTTTAGTAACGGTATAGTAGCCGCACTTCTTGGCTTTGTCTTCTTTGCTCTCGTTCTCTAGCTCTTTAACTTTTTTGAGCAGCTCTTCACCGAGTAAGGGTTCAATTTTTTTCTGTTTAGGCATCAACTTAGATCAAAAATGAATGTTTGAAGTGTTGGAATCGATTTTATTTTAGCTGAGGTTGAGCTAATAGGAACATAATCCTTTAGTTTTTATCTCAACCTAGCCAAGTATATTACACTCAGATGCACAATTGTTATGCCATTAACAATATTGTCAAGACAATCTATTTTAGAGAATGCTGGCAATGCTGATCGCTATATATATAGTTTGTAAATCACTGCTAAACTATACTTGTTTAAGTTTTCTAAACTAACGCTCAAAAGGTTGTTTATTTGCTGAGGATGATAATTGAGTTACAGAATGATAAGTAAAACTGATCCTTAGTTATTGGTCGTTGGTTATTGGTTATTTACAAAGGACAAATGACAAAGGATAAACAACAAAGCTTGCCAAAATGAAACTAACTACCAGAGGACACTATAGTGTAAAGGCGTTGCTAGATTTGAGTTTACAGCCAAAATATGGGCCTGTATCTGTAAGAGCGATCGCTAAACGTCAAGATATCCCTGCTCCTTATCTCGAAAAACTACTAATAGAAATGCGTCGTGCATCAATAGTTAAATCAATTCGTGGCAGCATCGGCGGATACCAATTGGCAAGAGAGCCTGCACAAATATCTATAGGACAAATTTTAGAAGCAGTTGGCGAGACTAGCCATTTACCTCATCACACCCCAGCGCCTACACAAGCTGAAGATTGGGTAACATTTAGCCTTTGGCAAAGACTCAACCAAAAGCTCAAAGAAGCTTTGTACAGTATTACTCTGGCAGACCTTTATTACGATGCTCGTAGCCGGCAAGCTTCCCTTGGGGAAGAAGCTAGTTTTGTGGTTTAGAGCGTTTCCGGCTCTGGTCAATAGCTTAAATATTGGCTAGGAATTTTAGATTTTCTGGTTGATACCCCCACCCGGTAATTCGTCCCGCAACGCTTTCGTGAGGGGAACAAATCGAAAATCCTCAATTTCAAATCCGACGCTTTTATAGATGCTCGTTTCTCTCTACAAGATGTTGCGCGTAGCTTCCTTCCCCGCAGGAGTACGCTACCGCTAACGCTGCGCCATTAGAGCCAAGTACTTGGATTTTGTGCGGCTACGTTAATGTGGTCGGGGTCAATCCAAAATCCAAGTTGCGCTGGAAGCGTACCAAAGGTGCAGCCCAAAATCCAAAATCCAAAATTGATTGACCCTTGACTCCTGACTTATGACTGATAGCATCTATATCTTAATAATTGCTGCATTTTTAGATTACTTAATTGGCGATCCTTGGGATTGGCCTCATCCAGTACAAATTATGGGGTGGGTAATTTCTCGCCTAAGCAAATTTTTTCTCCAATTGTGTAAAAATCCTCTTACACAACGCCTAGCTGGAATTGTACTAGGGATTATTCTAATAATTGGTAGCGGTCTTGTTGGTTTTTTGATTATTCAAAGTGCTAGATGGGTTCATCCGTGGTTAGGAATTGCAATTGATTCCATTCTTTTAGCTAGTTGTTTTGCTGGTAGAAGTTTGCGAGCAGCAGCAGTGGCTGTTTTACAACCTTTAATAGCAGGAGATTTGGAGAAAGCTCGAAAGATTTTAAGTAATTACGTTGGTCGAGATACCCAAAACCTCTCACAAGCAGAAATTTTACGAGCCGTTTTAGAAACGGTTGCAGAAAATGCAACCGATGGAGTGATGGCTCCGCTGTTTTATGCAATTGTTGGTGTCTTTGTGCCAATTGTGGGGCCAACTCCCTTAGCTTTAGCATACAAAGCCAGCAGTACCCTTGATTCAATGGTGGGCTACCGGGAAGCACCCTATACTTATTTGGGATGGTTTTGTGCGCGGTTAGAAGATTATTTAACTTGGCTACCTTGTCGGTTAACAGTCATAACCCTGGCACTGTTATCAGGTAAACCAATGCAGGTTTGGCGAATTTGTCGTCGGGATGCAATTAACGATCCTAGTCCCAATTCTGGCTGGAGTGAGTGTGTCTATGCTGCGTTTTTGGGTGTGCAGATGGGAGGTACAAATTGGTATCGTGGGGTAGCTAAGTACAAACCACTGCTAGGAGATGCTATTTATCCCATTACTGCAACTTCTATTCAAAATGCTTTGCAGCTAACTCGATATTGTTTTTTGCTATGGTTAGGCATAGCGATCGCAATATTCTTAATACTCCCAAACAAGTAAATTTAGGAGTGAAGAATAAAAACTTCTAACTCTTGTACAGACGCGATTAATCGCGTCTCTGTTAACTCATCACTCCTAACTTATTATTCCCTATGTCTGCCAAAGTAGTTGAAATTCTCTCATCCGAAGAAATCCGTCGTACCTTAACTCGCCTGGCCTCTCAAATTGTGGAAAGGACGCGTGATTTGTCTCAACTGGTGCTTCTTGGTATTTATACTAGAGGTGCGTTATTAGCAGAATTGTTGGCGCGTCAGATTGAGACACTGGAAGGTGTAGCTGTGTCAGTCGGCGCTTTGGATATTACATTTTATCGAGATGACCTCGACAAAATTGGATTGCGGACTCCAACGAAAAGTGAAATTCCTTTTGACCTTACGGGGAAAACGGTTGTACTTGTGGATGATGTGATTTTTAAAGGACGGACAATTCGCGCTGCTTTGAATGCAGTCAACGATTACGGTAGACCAGAGGTGATTCGTTTAGCCGTGTTAGTAGACAGGGGCCATCGAGAATTACCAATCCACCCAGATTTTATTGGAAAGAAGTTGCCTACTGCTAAAGAGGAAGTTGTGAAAGTTTACTTACAAAATTACGATGGAAAAGATGCAGTAGAGTTGATTAGTCATTAGTCATTAGTCATTAGTCATTAGTCATTGTAAAACCATTCCCCATTCCCCATTCC
>NZ_JACKZS010000580.1 GCF_014222285.1 Nostoc sp. UCD121 | reverse complement strand
GCACTACAAAGAGCTATAAGGTTGCCTCTGTGGTTATTTGCCGGATTTCTGTCCCAATGATGAACTTGTAGGGTGTACACTCTGCGTTTTGAGCGTGTTAGATGTGATGTTTTGTCACCAGGGGCTATGCAGTGTAACCCGCACTTTTGACAACGCCACTGGGCTTGTTGCTTAACTGAAGTGGCAATTTCTGACCAATTATCTGGGTATAGAGAATAGGTGAACGTCATCAGTCTAATTAAACTAAAGCTTTGAGAATTGTAATGCTT